>DASRJN010000101.1:0-2863 GCA_035649455.1 Acidimicrobiales bacterium | reverse complement strand
GCCGCCGGCGGATGGGTGGCCGTACCAGCCGGGAGGCTTGCCGTCCTCGGGCCGGCGGCCATGGGCGCCGGGGTCGTATGGCCCCTCGGGTTCGGGGGGCGGGTCGTCCCGGCTCATGGGTGGCCCGCCGACGCCCCGTCGAGGCCGGCTCGCAGATCGGCGACGAAGGCTCCGACTGCCTCGGGACCGCCGCCGTCGAGCATGCGCCGGACCACGGCCGAGCCCACCACGGCCCCGTCGGCCACGCTCGCGACCTCGGCCGCCTGGGCGCGATTGGAGACGCCGATGCCGATGAGGACCGGCTTGTCCGTGAGCGACTTGAGCCGCCGGGCGATGCTCAGGGCGCTGCGGGCCAGCTCGGCGCGCTCGCCGGTCACGCCCAGCAGGCCGACGCCGTAGACGAAGCCGCGGGACCGGGCGCAGATGCGGGCCAGGCGCTCGTCCGAGCCGGTGGGCGCGGCCAGCAGGACCGTCTCGACGCCCGCCTCGTCGGCCGCGGCCGCCCAGGGCCCGACCTCGTCCAGCGGGAGGTCGGGCACGATGGCGCCGGCCACCCCCGCGGCGACCAGGGAGGCGGCGAAGCGCTCGTGGCCGTAGCGGTGGACGGTGTTGTAGTAGGTCATCACCACCAGGGGGACGCCGCCGGTCTCGATGGCACCGAGGGCGCCGACGATGCCCTGGGGGGTGGCGCCCGCCGCCAGGGCTCGCTCGGAGGCCTCCTGGATGGTGGGGCCGTCGATCACCGGGTCGGAGAACGGGATGCCGAGCTCGATGGCATCGGCCCCGGCCGCGGCGCACGCCTCGACCGCCCGCTCCCAGCCCGGCAGGCCGCCGGTCACGTAGGGCACCAGCAGCTTGCGGCCGGCGTCACGGGACTCCCGCAGGCTCGACTCCAGCCGGCCTACCTCGCTGAGCACGGTCATGCCCGCTCCGAGCCCGGCGCGCCCGCGGCGAGGATCTCCGCCACCTGCGCCACGTCCTTGTCGCCCCGACCGGAGAGGTTCACCAGCACCACCTTGCCACCGAGCGACGCCCGCTCGCGGGTCACCCAGGCCAGGGCATGGGCCGACTCGAGGGCCGGGATGATCCCCTCGGTGCGGGCCAGCAGCTCGAAGGCGGCCAGGACCTCGCCGTCGGCCGCAGGGACGTAGCGGGCCCGGCCTATCGAGGCCAGGTACGAGTGCTCCGGGCCCACGCCCGGGTAGTCGAGCCCGGCGGAGACCGACTCGGCCTCCAGCACCTGGCCCTCCTCGTCCTGGAGCAGGAACGACTTGCTGCCGTGCACCACGCCCGGGATGCCGTGGCCGATCGCCGCCCCGCCCGCAGGCTCGACGCCGATCAGCTCGACCTCGGGCAGGTCGACGAAGCCGGAGAAGATGCCGATGGCATTGGACCCGCCGCCCACGCATGCCACCACCACGTCAGGGTCGCGGCCCAGCTGGGCCCGGCACTGCTCGCGGGCCTCGTCGCCGACCACCCGCTGCAGCTCGCGCACCATGTACGGGTAGGGGTGAGGGCCCAGGGCCGATCCCATGAGGTAGTGGGTCGTCTCCACCGTGGCCACCCAGTCCCGCAGGGCCTCGTTGACCGCGTCCTTCAGCGTGCGCGAGCCCGACGACGCCGGGCGCACCTCGGCCCCCAGCAGCCGCATGCGGAACACGTTGAGCTCCTGGCGCTCCATGTCGACGTCGCCCATGTAGACCGTGCACTCCAGGCCCATGAGCGCGGCGGCCGTGGCCGCGGCCACGCCGTGCTGGCCCGCGCCGGTCTCGGCCACCACCCGGGCCTTGCCCATGCGCTTGGCCAGCAGCGCCTGGCCGAGCACGTTGTTGATCTTGTGGGAGCCGGTGTGGTTGAGGTCCTCGCGCTTGAGCAGCACCCTGCAGCCCAGCTCGGCTGACAGGTTGGCGCAGTCCGTGAGCAGCGACGGCCGCCCCGCGTAGTCCCGCAGCAGACGGTCGAGGTCGGACCGGAAGGCGGGATCCGCCCACGCGGCCCGGAACGCCTCGTCCAGCTCATGGCACGCGGGCACCAGGGTCTCGGGGACGAACAGGCCGCCGAAGTCGCCGAAGCGGCCGGACGGGCCAGGATCGCCCATCACGGGCCAGGGGTGGCGCGCGGAATGTCTGGTGTCGGTCATGTCGGGAGTCCTTCAGTGGATCACGGCCGCTCGTCGACCATCCAGTCGAAGGGCCGGTCGGCGCGGTCGCCCTGCGCCGGGGGCTCGGGCGGCTCCGCGGCCTTGGCCGCCTCTACGAAGGCCCGGATCTTGCTGGCGTCCTTGCGGCCGGGGGCGGACTCGACGCCGGTGGACACGTCGACGCCCCAGGGGCGCACCACCCGGATGGCATCGGCCACGTTGGCCGGGGTCAGGCCGCCGGCCAGGATGATCCGCCGGTTGGAGGGGGCGCCCTCGGCCAGGGACCAGTCGAACACCTCGCCCGAGCCGGGGGCCGAGGAGTCGATGAGGATGGCGTCGGCGCCGTACTCGTCGGCCTTGTCGAGGTGGGGGTCGCCGGCCGCGAACCCCCGGATCAGCCACCGCACCCGCTGGCGCACCCAGTGGCAGTCGGCGCTGGACTCATGCCCGTGCAGCTGCGCCGCCCGCAGCCGCGCCTGGTGGACGACGTTGATCACCCGCTCGCGGGGCTCGTTCCGGAACACGCCCACGGTGACGATCTCAGCGGGCAGGCGCCGGGCGATCTCGGCCGCCCGCTGCGGGGCGATCTGGCGGGACGAGGGCGAGAACACGAAGCCCACGGCGTCGGCGCCCATGGCCACCGCCACCAGGGCGTCCTCCTCGCTCGTGATCCCGCACACCTTGACGAACACGCTGGAAGGCTACCGATGCCGAGGTGCGGGC
>DASRJN010000100.1:0-10806 GCA_035649455.1 Acidimicrobiales bacterium | reverse complement strand
CGATCACCGCGAAGATGAAGTCGGAGTGCGCCAGCGGCAGGAAGCCCCACTTGGCCGTGCCCGCGCCCAGCCCCTTGCCCCAGAAGCCGCCCTCGGCCAGGCCCACCATGGACTGGATGTTCTGGTAGCCCTTGTCCATGGGATCGGCCCACGGGTCGAGGAAGGCCAGCACCCGCGCCCGCCGGTAGGGCGCGGCCAGCGCCAGGGCGGTGGCGGCACCGATCCCGAAGGTCGCCCACCGGGCCATCGGGCCCAGCGGGGCGCCGCCCACGTAGCAGATGGTCAGCGCGATGGCGGCCAGCACGATGGTCGTGCCCAGGTTCGGCTCCAGCATGACCAGCGTGGCCATGGCCGCCAGCACCACGATGACCGGGCGCAGCGTGGCCCGGGGGTTGTGCATGTAGGCGGCGCGCCGGGCCAGCAGGTCCGCCACCCACACCAGCAGCGCCAGCTTGGCCAGCTCGGACGGCTGGAAGGTGAGCGGGCCGACGCCGATCCAGCGGGTGGCGCCGTTGGTGCCGGTGCCGATCGGCAGCACGACGGCCAGCAGCGCCAGCGCCACCAGCACGAACGCCCCGGAGTGCCGCCGCCAGCGGTGGTAGTCGAGCTTGGCCAGCACCACCAGGGCCACGGTCCCGAGCGCCGCCCAGGCGGCCTGGCGGGACACGAAGTACCAGGACGACCCGTACTCGTCGAGCGCCACCACCGACGACGCCGACATCACCATCACCAGGCCCAGGAGGTTGAACACCGCCACCAGGAAGGCGAGGGCCCAGAACAGCCGCGCCCCGATGGCACCGGGCGCCGGCACATGCGCGGTGCGCGGCCGAGACTCGGTGGCGGTGCTCACCGCCGCTCCTGGAGGCGCGCATCTCCGCCGGGCGACCGCATCGCACCAGCCTCGCCGACCGGCGCCGGCAGGTGGGGGACGGTCACCCCGTGACCCCGGCGGAGATGGAGTCCGCGTAGAACACGCCGAGCGCCACCGCCATCGACAGGATGGCGAGGATCCAGAAGCGGATGATCACCGTGGTCTCGGGCCAGCCGCCGAGCTCGAAGTGGTGGTGGACCGGCGCCATGCGGAACACCCGCCGGTGGAACAGCCGGAAGCTGCCCACCTGCACGATCACCGACAGCGTCTCGAACACGAACAGCGCTCCGACGATGGGCAGGAGCAGCATCACGTTCAGGGTCAGCGCCAGCGTCGCCAGCCCGGCCCCGACGGCCAGGGCCCCGGTGTCGCCCATGAACACCTGGGCCGGCGGTGCGTTCCACCACAGGAAGCCGGTGATCCCGCCCACCATCGCCGCCGCGATCACGGCGAGGTCGAGGGCGTGGTTGACCTCGTAGACCTCGGGATGGCGAAAGGCCCAGAACGCCACCACCGTCAGGGTGATGAAGGCGTAGATCGAGGACCCGGCGGCCAGGCCGTCCAGACCGTCGGTGAGGTTCACCGCGTTGGTGGTGGCCGCGATGAGCAGCACCGCGAGCAGCACCCACCCCACCGACGTGAGGTTCCAGCCCGGCTGGTCCCAGCGGGTGAAGCTGACCGTGGTCTCCTGGTCGGTCCAGGCGACGCAGGCCACCGCGAAGCTGAGCGCCACCAGCAGCAGGCCGCCCATCTTCGCCCGCTTGGACAGGCCCAGGTTGCGCTCGTTGCTGACCTTCACCCAGTCGTCGAACGCGCCGACGACCGCGGCCCCGGCGATGGCCAGCATGACCAGGACGCCGGTCCGGGTGAACACGAGGCCCCCGCGCACGTGCGCGGCGGCGTAGCCCGCCACCGCCGCCACCACGATGGCCACGCCTCCCATGGTGGGGGTGCCGGCCTTGGTGATGTGGCCGTCGGGGACGTCCTCGTGGATGGGCTGGCCGACCTTGTGGTCGCGCAGCCAGCCGATGAGGTAGCGGGTGCCGAGCAGGGACAGCACCAGGCTGATGGCGCCGGCGATGAGGAGGGAGACCACCTAGCGGGGGCCTCCCGTGGCGAGGGCGCGCGCGATGGCGGCGCGGGCGACGGCGCGGTCGTCGAAGGGGATGGTGCGGTCGCCGATCACCTGGTAGGTCTCGTGTCCCTTGCCCGCGATGAGCACGACGTCGCCCGGGCCCGCCTGGTTCACGGCCGATTCGATGGCCCGGCGGCGGTCGGGGTCGATCTCGACCGGCGAGGAGGCGGGCATGCCCGCGTGCACGTCGTCGATGATGGCCAGCGGATCCTCCGAACGCGGGTTGTCGGACGTGAGCACGACCTGGTCGGCAAGCCGAACGGCCACTTCCCCCATGACCGGTCGCTTGGCGGTGTCGCGGTCTCCGCCACAACCGAACACCACCGTGAGACGCCCATCATGGCCCACCAGCTCGCGGGCGGCACGCAACGCCTGGTCGAGGGCGTCCGGCTTGTGGGAGTAGTCGACGACCACCGTGTAGGGCTGGCCGGCGCTCACGGTCTCGAACCGCCCGGGCACCGGGGGCGCGGCCGACAGCCCGGCCGCGATCACGCCCGGCTCCAACCCCAGGACCGCGGCGGTGGTGGCAGCCCCGATCGCATTGGCCACGTTGAACCGGCCGGTGAGGGCCAGGTCGACCCGCTCGCCCCGCCAGCGGAACGAGGCCCCCGCCGGCCCGAGCTCCACGTCGGCGGCGTCGGCCAGGCCGTAGGGGTGCCGCGCCAGCTCGCCGCGGGACTCCAGGGCGTCGAGCAGGCGGCGGCCCCAGGGATCGTCTACGCACACGATTGCGTCATCGGTGAACGCGGGGACGAAGAGGCGGGACTTGGCCGCGAAGTAGTCCTCCATCGACGGATGGAAGTCGAGATGGTCCTGCGACAGGTTGGTGAACACCGCCGCCGCGAAGCGGGTCGCGTCCACCCGGTGCAGCGCCAGCCCGTGGGACGACACCTCCATCGCCACCGCGGCCAGGCCGTCGTCGCGGTGGCGGGCCAGCACGGCCTGCAGCTCGGGCCCTTCGGGGGTGGTGCGGGCGCCGGACAGCGTCCCCACCACCGCGCACGGCTGCCCGGCCGCGGTGAACACCGAGGCCAGGAGGTGGGTCATGGTGGTCTTGCCCGACGTGCCGGTCACGCCCACCACCGTGAGCGAGCGGGAGGGATGGCCCCAGAAGGCCGCGGCCACCGGCCCCATGGCCGCCCGCACGTCGTCCACCACCAACTGGGGTAGGTCCACGTCCAGCACGTGGTCGACCAGCAGCGCGACCGCCCCCGCGGCACGGGCTGCGGGAGCCAGGTCGTGGCCGTCGACCCGGCTGCCGCGGACGCAGCAGAACAGCGCGCCCTCACGGACTGCGCCCGTGTCGTGGACGACGGCGGTGAGGGCGGGGTCGCGGTCCGGGCCCGCGAGGCGGGCCCGGATGCCCTCGACCGCGCCGGCGAGGTGACGGAGGTGCACGGCGGTCAGTCCAGCAGGGGTGGCCCCTGCGCGGCCGGATCGGGTGGCGTCGCCCCGGGGTCGGGCGGCATCGCGTTGGGATCGGTCACGGTCGTGGCGGTGGGGTCTACCGGGGCGGTGGTGATCGTCGTGGTGGTGTCGGGCGGGGCGGTGGTAGCCGGTGCGGCCGGCGTGGCCCGCACCCGGTGGCGATCGGCCTCGGGCAGCAGGGGCGTGAGGGCCGGGGCCCCGGCCGGCGGCACGCCCAGCAGGCGCAGCGCGTGCCGGCCGATCTCGGCGAACGCCGGCGCCGCCACCCGGGCCGCGTACGGCGAGGTCGACGGCTCGTCGATGACCACGATGATCGACAGCTTGGGGTCCTCCGCCGGTAGGAACCCGGCGAAGGTCGCGATGTAGTGGTAGTTGCCGGCGGCGTCCGTGTACCCGCCCCCCGGCTGGGGCTTGCGGGCCGTGCCGGTCTTGCCGGCGGCGGTGTAGCCGTCGATGGCCGCGGCCTGACCGGTGCCCGAGGTGATCACCTCGGTGAGCATGGCACGCAGCTCGGCGGCGGTCGTCGGGGAGACCACCCGGTGCGACCGGCCCGGCCCCACGTCGTGGCGCTCGCCGTCCTGGTCCACGGTGGCCCGGACCAGGCCAGGCGGGACGTAGACGCCGTCGTTGGCGATGACGTTGTAGGCGAACAGCATCTGCATGGCGGTGACGGAGATCCCCTGGCCGATGGGGATGGACCCGATGGACGTGCCCGACCAGTCGTCGACGTCCGGCACGAAGCCGCGCTCCTCGCTCGGCAGGCCGAGCCCGGTCGAGCGGCCGAACCCGAAGCGCCGAAGGTACTCGTCCAGCTTGGTCGGTCCCAGTTGCTGCGCCACCTTGATGGTGCCGACGTTGGACGACTTGGCCAGGATGTCGGTGACGGTCAGGTTGCCCGGGCCGTGGTCGGTGTAGGTGTGGTCGGCCACCCGGAGGGCGCTGGGCACCTGCACCACCGTGTCCGGCGTGACCAGGCCCTCCTCCAGCGCGCCGGCGAGCGTGATGAGCTTGTTCACCGAGCCGGGCTCGTAGTTGGCCGTGACAGCCAGGTCGTTGCTGGTGTTGCCCACCGCCCCGGTGGCGGGGTCCGCCTGGACGTTGGCCAGGGCCAGGATCTCGCCGGTCTCGGGGTTGGCCACCACGGCGCTGCCGCCCTGGGCGCCGGTGGCGGACACCTGGTTGGCCAGGATGCCCTCCACCGCGTACTGCAGGCTGCCGTCGACGGTCAGGATCAGGTCGTCGCCGGGCACCGCCGGGTCGATCTGGTGGCGGCCGGCGGGGATGGTGCGCCCCGAGAGGTCCCGCTCGACCAGCAGCCGTCCGGGCCGGCCCGAGAGCTGATCGTCGTAGGCCAGCTCGACCCCCGACAGGCCGTCCCCGTCCACCCCCACCTGCCCGAGCAGCGACCGGCCGAGGTCGCCCCCGGGGTTGAAGCGGGCCTGCTCCTTGTAGAGCAGCACGCCGTCGATGTCGAGGGCCCGCACCCGGTCGGCCACGTCGTCGGCCACCTGGCGGGCCAGGTAGACGAAGCGGCCGTCGGATTCGAGCGCGGCCAGCACGGTGTCCTCGTCCTGACCCAGTGCCTGGGCCAGGAGCGGCGCCGCCCCCGCAGGGTCGGCGATGACGCTGGGATCGGCGGCGATCGTCGTCTGCGGGATGGAGATGGCCAGGTCGTTGCCGCCCCGATCGAAGATGGACCCCCGGCCGCCGGACAGCTCGATGGGTCGGATGCGCTGCTCCGCGCCGTAGGCGACGTAGCGGTCGGACCCCAGCACCTGGACGTAGGCCAGCCGCCCGACCGCCACCACGAACAGCAGCACCACCGCCACCAGCAGCCGGAAGGCACGGCGCCGGGGATCGACGGGCGGCGTCGTACGGGCGCTCGAGCCGGGGCGCCGGGCCGGGGCCGTGCCGCGCCGCGGCGCGGAGGTGGTGCGGCGAGGGGCCGAGCCCTTGCGCTTGGTGGTCCCGGTGCCGCGCCGGGCACGCGTGCCCGTTGTGCTGGCGGGGCGGCGGGAACGGCTCGACGAGGCGGGGGGCTGCCGCGAGCCGCTCCGCCACGTCATGGGCTGGTCCCGTCGAGGTAGGGCTTGACCTGCTCGGCGCTGGTGGCGGGCGACTCGGGGAGGTCCTCCTGCTCGTCGGGGGGCGCGGGCTCGTCGGGGGTCAGCCACTCGACCTCGCCGGCCGGCACCATCCCCAGCGTCTGCTGCGCCTCGGTGGCGATCCGCTGGGGCGATTCGAGCTCGGCCACCTCCCGGCGCAGCTCCTCGTAGCGGGCCTCCTCGGCCGCCACCCGGCCGTCGAGGTCGTCCACGCTGGCCTGGTTCTGGATGAGCAGGGCGTGGCTCGCCGCCACCCCGAACAGGGCGACGAACGCGAGCACCGTGAGCATCACCCCGGCCCGGGGGCTCAGGGACAGCCCCAGACCGGTGCGGGTGGGGCCGACCACCCGCAGGTGGCGGCGCCGGCCCTCCGGCTCGCTGCGACGGCGGGGCAGCGCCCCGGGCAGGCCTGCGACTCGGACTCCGGCCATCACGCCACCTCCGGGAGCTTCTCGACGGCGCGGAGGCGGGCCGCCTCGGCGCGGGGGTTGGCGGCCACTTCGGCCTCGGACGGGCGCCAGGCGCCGCGCCGCAGCAGCCGCACCGTGGGGTGCACGTCCGGCGGCACGGGCAGGTGCGATGGGCCGGTCCAGCCGCCGGCCTCGGCGTGGCGGAACCGGTCCTTCACGATGCGGTCTTCGCCCGAGTGGTAGGCGATGGCCACGCAGCGGCCCCCGGGGACCAGCGCGTCGATGGCGTCGTCCAGGGTGGCCGGCAGGATGGTCAGCTCGTCGTTGACCGCGATGCGGATGGCCTGGAACGTGCGCCGGGCGGGGTGGCCGCCGCGCCGCCGGGCGGGCGCGGGCACCGCGTCGCGCACGATCTCGGCCAGGCGGTCGGTGGTGGCTATGGGCCGGTGCGCCACGATGGCCCGGGCGATGCGGCGGGCGTACCGCTCGTCGCTGTAGGCGTGCAGCAGCCGCGCCAGCTCGGCCTCGTCGGCCCCGTTGACCAGATCGGCCGCGCTGGGGGCCCGGGTCGGGTCCATGCGCATGTCGAGCGGGCCCTCGGCCCGGTAGGAGAAGCCCCGTTCGGGCCGGTCGAGCTGGGGCGAGCTCACGCCCAGGTCGAACAGGGCCCCGCTGGCGCCGGCCACGCCGCGGGCGGACAGGACGTCCGCCAGGCGGTCGAACCGGACGCGGTGCACGGCGGCCCGGTCGCCGAAGCGGGCGAGGCGGGCCGAGGCGGCGGCCACGGCGTCGGGGTCCTGGTCGAGGCCGACGAGGGACAGGTGCGGGTGGGCGTCGAGCAGCGCCTCGGCGTGCCCGCCGCCGCCGACGGTGGCGTCGACCACGACGCCCGGCGGCACGGGTCCGAACAGCTCGACCACCAGGTCGACGAGCACCGGCCGGTGCGAGAACGACGATGCTGCCCCGCTCACCGGCCGGCCTCCCGGGACGGGCGCGCCGAGTGGCTAGCGGAGTTGGGGCCTGAGGGCGCGCCGCCGGCGGGGGCCGGGGCGAGCGGGGCGGCACCGGTGTCGTGGGGGCCGGTCACAGCTTGAGATCCCGGGCGGCCTGGCGGAGGGCGGCGTCGGGCCCCTCGGGGATGGTGCCCATGCGCCGGTCCCAGCGCTCGCGGGCCCAGACGCCCACGCGCCGGCGGGCGCCGACCACCATCACCGGGCCGGTGAGGTCGGCGAAGGCGCGGAGCGAGCGGTGGACCACGATGCGGCCTTGGGCGTCGGGCTGGACCGGGAACGTGGCGGCCACGAACGCCTCGGCCGCCTCCTCGGACACCAGCCCGAGCGCGACGCCGTCGTCCCAGCGGGCGAACACCGCGTCCATCTCGTCGTCGGGCCAGAGACCCAGGCAGCCGTCGAGGGGCCCGAGGTAGGCGCCGCCGGCCAGGCGGGGGCGGAAGGGAGAGGGCAGGACCAGCCGGCTCTTGTCGTCCACCGAGTGGTCGAACGAACCGGTGAAGAGGCGGGGGCCGGCGGCCGGGCGCGCCGGGGCGGCGACCGCACTGCCGGCGGCCGGGTCCGCTCCCGTGCGGGGAGCCTCGGGGGCACCACTGCTCTCCACTTCGTGGGAAAGTACCCCACAATGGCCCCCTGAACAAGGCATTCACCCACGTCAGGGCATGCGCGAGCACGAACTGGCGTTCGTCAGGATCAGTCCGGGAGGTGGGCGAGCAGGGCGTCGACCAGCTCGGCCGGCGCGCGGCCGGTGCCGGCCGCGGCGCCCTCGACGGCGCGGCGGCCGTCGCCGTCGAGGCCGAGCAGCCGGACCAGCGGCTCCGGCTCCCACCTCGAGTACGCCGCGCACTGGAAGCGGGCGGCGGCCCGGGTGCGGCGCTGGCTGACGCCCACCAGCTTGCGCCGGTCCGGCGTGGTCACCTCGCCGGCGCCGACCGTGGCGAAGCACACCAGCCGGCCCAGCGGCCCGCAGGCCAGCGCCCCTTCGTGGACCTCGCTGGGGACCACCCCGAGGTCGGCCAGGGCCCCCTGCCACGCCCGGCCCAGCCACTGGGCCGCCCGGCCCACGTCCTGGTCCCACAGCGGGTCGCCGGCGGGCAGGATCACGTCCACCCACGCCGTGGTCTCCGGCACCACCAGCACCACGCCCCCGCCCGACCGGCGCCGCACCACGTCGACGCCGAGGGCGCCGGCCGCGTCCTGGTCCACCAGCTCCGGGCCCTGTGTCGAGCCCAGCACCAGCGCGGGCCGCTCGGCGTCCAGCACCCACACGGCCCGGCCCGGAGCGTCCGGCACCGGCTCGGCGTGCAGGGCCGCGGCCGGGCCCCGCAGCCGACGGACGTCCCAGCCGCCGGCGGCGCGGCTCACGCCGCGATCTGCAGGTACGGCGTCCAGGTGTCGGGCACGGTGCCGATGGCGTAGGCCAGCCAGCTCGTGCCCCGGGGCTCGCGCGGAGGCCGGTGCAGCCGCATCGAGGTCTCGTCGAGCAGCCGGTCGCGCTTGCGCACGTTGCAGGGACGGCAGGCGGCCACCACGTTGTCCCACGTGTGGCTGCCGCCCCGGCTGCGGGGCACCACGTGGTCGATGCTCTCGGCCGGGCCGTTGCAGTACTGGCAGCGGTGGTTGTCGCGGGCGAACACCGACCGGCGGTTGAGCGGGGTGTTCCAGCGGTACGGCACGCGCACGAAGCGGCGCAGCCGCACGACCGAGGGCACCGCGATGACCAGATGAGCGGAGTGCATGAGCGCTTCGCTGGCGTGCAGCATCTCGGCCGTCTCACCCAGGACGAGCACGACCGCCCTGCGGTCGCTCACGACGCAGAGGGGCTCGAACGTGGCATTGAGCACGAGCGCCCGGCTCATCGCCGCAACGCTACAAGCGCCGGACCACATCAAGTCGGCAGTTTGCGCAAGTGCAACACCGCGCCGTCAGCGCGCCAGCGAGCGGCACCAGCGCAGGTACGTGACGATGTCCTCGGACTCGGGGGCCCGGTCGCCGGCCCCGCCGTAGGCGGTCTGGAGCCGGAAGCGCAGGTAGTCAGGCGACGGCAGGGGCAGGAACGGGGCCCGCCGCCACCACCCGGGGGCCGCCAGGACCAGCACCTGGCGGGCTCCCGTGAGCCACAGCGAGGGACGCCGCGCCACCGCTCCGACCGCGGCCAGCGCCCACCGGGACTCGGACGCGCGCGCCGGCTCAGCCACGGCCGCCGATCAGGTCCCGGCCGAGGCCGTGCCAGCCCACCGCGGCCGCCCCCACCAACGGCCCTTCGTCGCCCAGGCCCACGGGGACGATCCTGGCGCCCTGGGCGTACTCGATCTGGGAGCGGGCGTCGAGCTCGGCCTGGGCGGCCTCGAAGAACGGCGCCCCGAACCCGAGGGCCACTGAGCCGCCCACCACCGCCAGCCGGAGGTCCAGGAGGTTGACCACCGACGCCACGGCCCGGCCCACCAACATCCCGGTGCGGCGGCGGACGTCCTCCCCCGCGACCGCCGGCTCGACGCCGTAGGCGGCCAGGATCGACGGGCCCGAAGCCTGGGCCTCGAGACACCCCTGGGACCCGCAGGCGCACACCCGGCCCTCGGGCTCCACGATCACGTGGCCGATGTGGCCGGCGTTGCCCGTGGCCCCGTCCAGCAGCCGGCCGTCGACCACGATGCCTCCGCCCACTCCGGTCGAGACGACCATGGCGATGTAGTCGCGCGCCCCGCGGGCGGCCCCGACCCAGCCCTCGCCCCGGGCGAGGGCCTTGGCGTCGTTGTCGATGTGGACGTCGAGCCCGGTGAGCTCGGCCAGCCGGGCCTTCAGGGGGAAGTCCCGCCACGCCGGGATGTTCAGGGGCGAGACGGTCACGCCGCCGGGGGCCATGGGGCCGCCGCAACCCACGCCCACCACCACCTCGTCGCGCCGCCGGGCCGCGGCCACCAGGTCCGCGAGCGTGCCCCACATCACCTCGGCCCCTTCCAGCCCGGGGGTGGGCGCCACGTGCCGGTCGGTCAGGCGCCCCTCGGCATCGACGCGGGCCACCGCCAGCTTGGTGCCGCCGATGTCGATCGCCAGCGCCGTCTCCACTGGCCGGTGAACCTAACGCGGCCGGCCGTCGTCAGCTTCTGCTTGGAAGGGCGTAACCTGACGTAGCTCACCCACTCGACGGAGGGAGACCGAGGCTGTGGCCAGCATCGAGACCGCGGCACCCCGGGGAGCAACCTTCTCCGACTACTACGACCGGATCGTCCACAACATCGAGCGCGTCATCCAGGGCAAGCGCGACGTGATCGAGCTGGTCCTGCTGTGCCTGGTGTCCGAGGGACACCTGCTGTTGGAAGACGTCCCCGGCGTAGGCAAGACGAACCTGGCGAAGTCGCTGGCGACGTCGATCGAGTGCAGCTTCGGCCGGGTGCAGTTCACTCCCGACCTGCTGCCGTCCGACGTGGTGGGGCTCACCGTGTGGAACCGAGGTGAGAACAGCTTCGACTTCCGGCCCGGGCCGGTGTTCAACAACATCGTCCTGGCCGACGAGATCAACCGGGCCTCACCGAAGACCCAGGCCGCCCTGCTGGAGGCCATGGCCGAGGACCAGGTCACGGTGGACGGGGTGACATACCCGCTCGGCCAGCCGTTCATGGTCATCGCCACCCAGAACCCCATCGAGCACGAGGGCACCTACCCGCTGCCCGAGTCCCAGCTCGACCGGTTCCTCATGCGGGTGTCGGTGGGCTACCCGTCCCCCCACGCCGAGCTCGAGATCCTCGACACCCATGGCGACCATGACCCGTTCCGCGACATCGGGCCGGTGGTAAACGGCGAGGACGTGCAGCGCCTCGCCCTGGCCACCCGCCAGGTCCACGTGGCA
>DASRJN010000099.1:0-2702 GCA_035649455.1 Acidimicrobiales bacterium | reverse complement strand
GTCGATTCCGAGACGACGCCTGTCGTCGATCTCGCGCTCGGTAACGGGGACCGGCACGGCTGCCATGGGGATCAGTGTGTCACGAGGGTGGGACACTCAATCGCCGAACTTCAGCCAGTCGAGGACGCGGCCTGTGCCTTCGGCGAGGGTGGTCCACGGGCGCCAGCCGAGTTGGATGGCGGCTCGGGATGGGTCGAGAGCGGAGCGGGAGACCTCGCCGGGGCGGGCTGCGGCCAGCTGCGCGGGGCGGTCGACGCCGGCGGCCGAGGCCATGAGGGCGTAGAGGTCGTTGACGGTGGTCTCCACGCCGGTGCCCACGTTGACCAGCAGGCCGTCGCCGCGCTCGGCCGCACGGACCAGGGCGTCGACCGCGTCGTCCACGTAGAGGTAGTCCCGGGTCTGCTCGCCGTCGCCGTAGACCGTGCAGGCCTCGTCGGCCACGAGACGGCCGGCGAAGGTGGCGATGACGCCCCCTGCGCCGTGGGGGTCCTGGCGGGGGCCGTAGACGTTGGCCAGGGCGAGGGCCGTGAACTCCAGGCCGTGGATCCGCCGGAAGACGTTGAGGTAGTCGAGGGCGACCCGGCTGGACACGCCGTGGGGCGAGCACGGGGCCAGGGGCTGGGACTCCTTGGTGGGGATCTGGCGGGGCCCCACCTCGCCGTACATGGCGCCGCCCGACAGCGCGGCCACCACCTTGCGCACCCCCGCCACCCGCGCCCCCTCGACGACGTTGATCGTGCCGATCACGTTGAACTCGGCGTCGACCGCGGGCCGGGCCACCGACGCGGCCACGTCGCCCCGGCCGGCCAGGTGGTACACCACCTCGGGCGCCCGCCGGGCCATGAGGTCGACCAGCTGGGCGTCGCGCACGTCGATCTGCTGGAACCGCAGCCGGTGCGTGCGGTCGGCGCGCGCTTCGGCCAGATTCGCCAGGGACCCGGTGGACAGGTCGTCGAGCACGTCCACCTCGTGGCCCTCGGCCAGGAGCCGGTCGACCAGCGTCGACCCCAGGAAGCCGGCTCCCCCGGTGACCAGCGCTCTCACCCGTGGGCCCTCCGCCGTGCGGCGGCTGGGATCATTCGCAGGCCTCGGGGAGGCGCGCACCGTCGAGGCGCACACCCGGCCCGATGACCTGCCGGTCGCCCACGACGCTGCAGCCCTCGATGCGGGCGCCCGCACCCACGGCGGTGCCCGCACCCACGACGGAGGCGTCGACCACGGCGCCCGGGCCCACCTGGGCGTTCTCCAGCAGCACGGAGCCCTCGATCCGGGCTCCCGCCGCCACGGTCGTCCCCGGTCCCACCACCGAGCGGGACACCCGGGCCGCGGGATCGACCTCGGCCGACGGGTGGATGGCCACCGTGGCCGCGTCCCCGGTCCGCAGTCCGTCGAGCATGTCGAGCTGGGCCTGGATGTACTCCTGGGGCGTACCGGTGTCGATCCAGTACGACTCGTCGTCGAGGGCGAACAGCGTGCCGTCGGCCACCATGGCCGGGAACACCTCCCGCTCGACCGAGACCCGCCGGCCCCCGTCGATGCGGTCGAGCACCGAAGGCTCCAGCACGTAGGTCCCGGCGTTGATCAGGTCGGTCGGCGCCTCACCGGGCGGGGGCTTCTCCACGAACGCCGTCACCCGCCCGTGCGCATCGGTGGGCACCACGCCGTAGCGCGAGGGGTCGGACACCTTGTGGAGCGCGATGGTCCCCTCGGCCCCCGCCTGGTCGTGGAAGGCCACGAACCGGGTGACGTCCAGGTCGGTGAGCACGTCCCCGTTGACCACCAGGAAGCGCTCGTCGATCCCCGCGTCGAGGGCGGCGAAACGGATGGCTCCGGCGGTGTCGAGCGGCTCGGGCTCAACGGCGTAGTGCAGGCTGATCCCTGCGCAGCGGCCGCCGGGATAGCCCTCGCGGAAGGCGTCGGGCCGGTAGCCGAGCGAGAGCACCACATCGTCGACGCCGTGGCCGGCCAGGTGCCCGACCACGTGCTCGATCATGGGCCGGTGCAGCACCGGCAGCATCTGCTTGGGGCGTGTCAGGGTGAGCGGGCGTAGCCGCGTGCCGAACCCCCCCACCAGCACGACAGCGCGCACTCAGCCTGCCGGGGCGGTGGTGGCCGTCGGGTCGGCCGGCGCGGTCGCGTTGGGATCGGTCGCCAGCGTGGTGCTGGTGGCGTTGGGGTCGACCGGCGCGGTGCTGCCGGTGTCCCCGGGCGCGGTCGTGGTGCTGCCCCCGGCGTCGGCGGCGCCCAGCTCGGCGAGGTTGGCCGCCGACGGCGGCTTGGGGATATCGGTGGTGCCCTCGGGGACGAAGGCGATGGTGTAACCCTCGCCGTTCTCCCGGAAGCGGATGTCGTTGAAGTCCCGCAGGATGATCGCCGGCTTGGTGTCGGGGTCCTGCACGTCCTTCCACTGGGCGACGACCAGCTCGCCATCCTTGCCGTCGCACTGGTCCTTGCCCTCCTCCCAAGTCTTGTCGTTCATCGTGAGCTTGGAGTCGGACAGCTTGATGTTGGCACCGTCGAGGAAGACGCCCAGCGTCGCGTTCTCGCCCGCGCCGCCCGAAGACGTCGGGTGGATGTGGATGACCCCGTCGTCGTGGGTGTGGATGCCGACGGGGCTCTCGAACAGGGGCGGGTTGGGCTGGAACTCGCCGCAGATGTAGACGCCGAAGGCGGCGTGCCAGTGGTCCTGGTTCACGATCGGG
>DASRJN010000098.1:0-15098 GCA_035649455.1 Acidimicrobiales bacterium | reverse complement strand
GGTGGATCGTGCGGACCACATCGGCCGCGTCCGGCCCGTCGGCTGCGCCCGCCCGGTAGATCGAGACGGCGAAGGCGGTCGGAGCCGCGGGTCGGTAGACGAAGTAGAGCGCGACGCCGGTCACCGCCAGCGTGGCCAGTTCGACCCCGAGGAGCCCGAGTCCGATCGTGCGGGTCGTGGCGGTCAGGTCGCGGCCGGCCGGGACGCCGGCGACCGCCGCGGTCATCGGCGGCTCGACGGGGGTGTTGGGCGTGACCATGACCGTGACTCCGGCGCTAGCGTTCCGGCGATGCCGGCGACTGACGTTAGTGGTGATGCCGAAGGCGCAGTGCGCAGCTACCTGGTCTTCCTGGACGATCCGCGCAAGCTGCGGGACGAGACCGCCATCCAGCGGTTGACCCAGGCCGTGCTGGTGGCCGACGACCCCATCGACAAGCTCAAGGCCCTGGCCGAGCTGGAGCGGGCGGCCCAGGTGGACGAGAAGGCGGTGCGGGCCGGCTTCGTCGAGCACGCTCGGACCTGGGCCGAGGCCGAGGCGGTGCCGGTGTCCGCCTTCCGGGAGCTGGGCGTGCCCGACGACGCGCTCCGGGAGGCGGGCTTCGACGTGCCCGCGGGGTCGCCCCGGCGGGCGCGGGCCGCTCGGGGGAGCGCCGCGGGGACCGCACGGACACGGGCCCGGGCCGTCCCGGTGGACGAGATCAAGGCCTACGTGCTCGGCCTGGACGAGCCGTTCGTCCTCACGGAGGTCATGAGCGGCGTCGGGGGCAGCCCGGCCACCATCCGCAAAGCGGTGGACGAACTGGTCGAGGCCGGCCGGGTCACGCGGCTCGGCCCGGTGCCCGACCACAGTGGGCGGGGCCGCGCCCCGGTGCGCTACGCACGCAGCTGAGGGCGCCCGCCGTGGCGCGGACGGGGGACCGACCTTCATCCGGCCCCTCGTCGACTTCCTGCACACCGAGGCGGCCGGCGGGGTCGTGCTGGTGGCGGCCACGGTCGCCGCGCTGGTCTGGGCCAACTCGCCCTGGGATGCGAGCTACACCGCCCTGTGGGACACCCGCCTGGTGGTCGGCCTGGGCGACCACAGCGTCGACCTCGACCTGCGGGGCTGGGTCAACGACGGGCTCATGGCGCTGTTCTTCCTCGTGGTGGGACTGGAGATCAAGCGCGAGCTGGTCGAGGGCGAGCTGTCCGACCCGCGCCAGGCCGCCCTGCCGGTGGTGGCGGCCGCCGGTGGCATGGCCGTGCCCGCCCTCATCTACCTGGCCTTCAACGCCGGCGGGGACGGAGCCGCGGGGTGGGGGATCCCCATGGCCACCGACATCGCCATGGCCGTAGGTGTGGTGAGCCTGCTCGGCCGGCGGGTGGCGCCGTCCCTCCGGCTGTTCCTCCTCGCCCTGGCCATCGTGGACGACATCGGCGCGGTCCTGGTCATCGCGCTCGCCTACACACGCGGGATCGACCCGGCATCGCTGGCGGCGGCGGCCGGGATCGTCGCTGCCATCGCCGCGCTGCGGGCCGCCGGGGTAAGGGCGCACCTGCCTTACGTCGTCGCGGGCGTGGCCCTGTGGCTGGCGCTGCAAGAGTCCGGGCTGAACGCCACCCTCGCCGGGGTCGTGCTCGGGCTCATGGCCCCCACCCGACCCGCCCGGCAGCCCGAGCTGATCGACGCCGCCGCGCTGGCCGACGTGTCGTCGCTGGCTGCCGCGCGCGAGACCGCCACGCTGGCTCGGGAAGCTGTGTCCGAGGTGGAATGGCTCGAGCACTCGCTGCACCCGTGGACGGGCTTCGTGGTCGTCCCGCTGTTCGCCCTGGCCAACGCGGGGCTGGTGATCAGCGGCGAGACCGTGCGCGATGCCGTGGCGTCACCGGTGGCGGCCGGCGTGGTGGCCGGGCTGGTGGTGGGCAAGCCGTTGGGCATCACTGCGTTCGCCTGGCTGGCGGTCCGCCTGCGCCTGGCCCGGCTGCCGTCCGGCACGACCTGGGGCGCGCTGGCGTCGCTCAGCGCTCTGGCCGGGATCGGCTTCACCGTGTCGATCCTTGTGGCCGGCCTCGCCTTCGACGACCCCGCCCGGGTGGATGTGGCCAAGCTGGCGATCCTGGCTGCTTCGCTGCTGGCCGCGCTGGTGGGATCGGTGCTGGTGGCGCTGAGCGATCGCCGGGCGCGAGGACGCCCGCCCCGAAGGGCGGGCGTCGCTGCATGAGTGATGGGTCGAGGTCTACCGCTCGACCATGACGGGCTCGTCCTCCTCGACGGTCACCTTGCGGCGCCGCGAGGGCAGCAGGCAGACGAGGGCGATGAACGCCGCACCGCCGGCCACGGTCCAGGCCCACCAGGTCTCGAGGGCGTACTGGGTGGCCAGGCGCCCCGGTTCGATGGCGGCCGCAGCCGCGGCCACGGCCAGGGCGACCGAGGCGAGCAGCGCCATGAAGCGCTGGCCGGTCACGCCGAACAGCACCAGGATGGCGCCCACGCCCACCTCGACCGCGGCCAGCAGCGGGGTGTGGTCGATGCGGAGCACCGTGGTGACCGGCTCGTCCCACGAGTTGTTCAGGTCGCCGCGCAGCAGCGCTACGAGGCCGATCACGGCCAGGACGGCGCCGCCGACGATGGCGAAGAAGTTGCCGATGTGGAACGGCCGGTGGACACGCTCACGGCGCACACGGCGGGGGCGCTCGACCACGGCGGCGCGGTCGTGGTCGGCGATGTCCGCATCGTGGTCGCGGCGCCAGCGGCGTCGCCCGTGCATCATGCGGTCACGGTCATGGCCGTCGTCGACCGTCGTCGGGTCGTGGTCGGCGTCCCGATCGATGCGCTCCTCGCGCTCGACTTCGGGGTCGCGGTGGAGCAAACGCATGGGATCTCTCCTCCTTGAGGCTGGTCAAGGGCTACCCCGTCGCGCCCGGCGTAATCCCGAGCACCGCGCGTGGGACTGACGCCACGCGGTAATCTGCTCACCGGCACACGTGCAGGGGAAGTGGGCGACTAGGGGATGCATCCGGACCTGCCCAGTGAGCAGGCCTACTTCGACAGGGCCTTGGCGTTGCGGGACCGGCAGCAGGCCGGCCTCGCCCGTGCGCCGCGCCTCGCCGCCAACCCCAAGGCCGCCATCGAGCTGCGCAAGCGGGTCAGCAAGCTCGGGCTCGCCGATCCCGACGAGGCCATCGCCTTCGGGCGCATCGACGCGGCCAACGACCGCTGGTACATCGGGAAGGGCGCCATCTGGGACGACGACAACGACCTGGTGGTGGTGAACTGGCAGGCCCCCATCGCCGCGCCCTTCTACACGGCCACGCCCGACGATCCCGAGGGGCTCGACGCCCGCCGGCTGTTCCGTTGCACCGGCAACCAGATCCGCGAGATCGAGGACCTGGTGTTCCGCGACATCGCCGACGCCATCGCCGCCGGCCGGGAGCCCGAACCGATCCTCACCGATGCGCTGCTCGACGCCCTCGGCAGTGCCCGCTCGGGCGAGCTGAGCGACATCGTCGCCACCATCCAAGCGGCCCAGTACGACGTCATCAGCCGCGACCTCAACCAGCTGCTGGTGGTGCAGGGCGGCCCGGGCACCGGCAAGACGGTGGTGGGCCTGCACCGGGTCTCGTGGCTGCTGTTCAACCGCCGCGACCGGCTCGAAGCCAACGACGTGCTCATCGTCGGACCGAACCCCGCCTTCGTGCACTACATCTCGTCGGTGCTGCCCTCGCTCGGCGAGGAAGCCGTCGTGCAGCTGCCGCTGCGCGCGCTCGGCCCCCGGGTGCGGATCGGCAGGGTCGACCCGGCCGAGCTACGCCGGCTCAAGGGCGACCGCCGCATGCTGCGCCTGATCCTCCGGGGGATGCGGCACCGCCAGCGGATCGACGCCCAGGACGTCGAGCTCAGCCTCGAGGGCCGCAAGATCGTGCTCGACGGCCGCCGCATCGCCACCCGCTCGCGCCAGCTGGCCGGCCGCCCCCACAACCAGGCGCACCGCATGCTCCGGGCGTTCCTGATCTCCGAGGCGCGCACCGCGCTCAACCGCTTGGGCAGTCGCGACGCCGCGGCCCGGGGCATCGAGGTGCAGGGCGAGACGGCCAAGGACATCGACGCCCACCTCGACCGGGTGTGGCCCAGCCTGACCCCGCAAGGGTTCCTGGTGGAGCTGCTGTCCTCGCGCCGCCAGCTGCTGGCCGCCGGCGCGGGCACGCTGGCCGAGTCCGAGCTGGAGCTGTTGGCGCTGCCCCGCCACGCTCGGGTGGGCACCTGGCAGTGGGCGGTCGACGACGTCCCGCTGCTGGACGCGGTCGACGCCCTGCTCAACGGGGTGGGCTCCACCTACGAGCACATCGTGGTGGACGAGGCGCAGGATCTGTCCCCGCTGCAGCTGGAGTCGATCCGGCGTCGCTCCCGGACCGGCTCGATGACCGTGCTCGGCGACCTGGCCCAGGCCACCAGCCCGTGGGCCCACCAGTCGTGGGACGCGGTGGTGTCCTGCCTGCGCCAGGAGCGGGTCACCGCCACCCCGGTCGAGCTGGAGTACGGCTACCGCCTGCCCGCCGAGGTCCACGACGTGGCCATGCGGCTGCTGCCCGACGCCGCCCCGGCGCTGGGCAGCCCCCGCCCCGTGCGCTGCTCGGGCTACGAGGTGGCCGTGGTCACCGCGGAGGAGGAGACCGGCCTGGCGGGCACGGTGGTGGCCGCGGTGCGGGAGCTGCTGGGCAGCGGCATCGTGGGCGTGATCACGCCGCCCTCGGCCCGGGCCGCGCTGGTGGCCGCGCTGGATGCCGACGGCATCGCCTGGACGCCCGAGCTGCGCCCGGCCGCCGCCCCGGTGGTCGTGCTCACCCCGGACGACGCCAAGGGCCTGGAGTTCGACGTCGTGGTGGTGGTCGAGCCCCAGACCATCGTGGACGAGTCCGAGCACGGGCTGCGCGCCCTGTACGTCGCCCTCACCCGCTGCACGAGCCGGCTGGTCGTGGTCCACGCCCGGTCGCTGCCGGCCGTGCTGGGCCTGGGGGGCGTCCTGGAGGCGGACGAGGTAGGCGAGGCGGGCGACGACGAGGATGGAGACGGCGTCACGCTGGATCACACCCCCGACAGGCCCGAGGCCGGCGAGCTCGTGGACGCGCCCGCCGAGGTCGAGGTCCCCGCCCGCGGCTCCTTCGAGGTCGAGGCGGAACCCGAGCCCGCCGCCCGCGGCTCCTTCGAGGTCGAGGCGCAGCCCGAGCCCGCCGCCGGCGGCTTCGACCTGGTCGAGATCTCCGAGGACAGCGCGCCGCCGGCACTGGCCGGCGCGTTCGACCATCACGAGAGCGCGCCCGTTCGCCCCGGCGTCGATCACGACGACAGCGTGGCGCCGGTGCCGGAGGTGGCGGCGACGCTCGATGCCCTCATGGGCCTGGACCGCGAGATCGCTCGAGCCATCGCGTCGGCGGTGATCGAGCGGCTGCGCCCGCTGGTGTCCCCGTCACTGCTCGCGCTGGTGGCCGAGGAGATCGCCCGCGCCGTGGAGCCGGCGGACGAGGCGGTCCGCGGCCGCTGATCGCGCGGCGAAGACACGCCCGACCGCGGAGCGAGAGCTAGCGTGAGGGCGTGCGCCTGTCCGACAGCCGCTCCGAAGGGCGGTTCCGGGCCGAGCTGGAGAGCTGGCTCGCCGAGAACGAGCCGGCCGCCGACCGGCTGTCCGACCCGCCGCGCTCGACCGGCCACATCCCAGGCTGGGCCCGCGACTGGCAGCGCACGCTGTTCGAGGCCGGTTGGCTGGTGCCGCGCTGGCCGCCGGAGCTGGGCGGGCGGGACGCCGGCGCGGTCGAGCAGATGATCTACCTCGAGGAGCTGTCGCGGCGGCGCCTGACCCGCACCACCAACCCCCAGGGGCTGGATGTGTGCGCGCCGACGCTGGTCGACCTCGGCCGCGGCCGCCAGCGCGACGAATGGGTCCCGGCCACGCTGCAGGGCGAGCTGAGCTGGTGCGTGGCCGTGGACGAGTCCGAGCCCGGTGACGGCACCTCGGGGCTGATGGCCGCCGGCGAGCGGGACGGGGCGCTGACCGTTCAGGGCACCGTCCCCGCCCCGGCCGGCGCGGGGCACGCCGACCGTTGCCTGTGCGCGCTGTGGGCCCCGAAGGCCCGCGGCCGCCCCGATGGCGTGGCGCTGGTGGCGATCGACCTGGCCGCGCCGGGAGTGCTGCGGCCCGACGCCGACACCGACGCGCTGGCCTTCGAGGACGTGGCTCTGAGCGAGGACGAGATCGTCGGTGCCGGCGAGCAAGGCTGGGCCGCGGTGCAGTCGGTTCGGGCCCGGCTGCGTTCGGTGCGCTGGATCATCAGCCTCCTGGCCATCCAGCGGGCGCTCGAAGCCCTCGCCGACGTCGGCCGAGGCCGGGGCCTGGCCGACGACGCGGTGTTCCGCGACACCCTCGCCGGCCTGCAGGTGGACGCGGACGCGGTGCGGGCGCTGGCCTACCGGGCGCTGGCCAAACAGGGGACCGGGCGGCCCAACCCCGAGTTGGCCATGCTGCCGCTCGTGACCCGGGAGGTCGAGCAGCGCATCTACCTGGTCGGGGTGGAGTCGCTCGGGACCGACGGTCTCGACCTGGGCCTCGACGGGCCGCAGGCGTGGCCCAGCGGCTCGTGGGCCAGCGAGTGGCTCGACGCCACGGCCGAGGCGGCGGCCACGGGAGGCCTACCCGCCGAGCGCGACCGGGTGTCCGGTCGGGTGCTGGGGCTGCGGCTGCACTAGTGGACGAGAGCGGTGGCCAGCTGCGAGGCGCGGGCGCGGCGCGCGCTCAGCAGCTGGTCGGCGATCATGCGGCGGTGGTCCCCGGCCGAGCCGAACAGCAGGTCGTCGGCCTTGGCGCGACCCACCCACAAGCGTAGGTCACGCGCGTCACGGTCGATCGGCGTGCCGTACAGCTCGAGGCAGGTGCCGGCGACCAGTCGCTGGCACTCGCCCATGGCGGCCTTGGCCGCGGACGCCATGCGGGATGCACCTGCGTCGCGCTCAGTCACCGCGCACGCGGCCTGATAGATCAGCGCCCGGGACATCTCGATCGACACGAGCATGGCGGCGAGCGCGTGCTCGGTGGCCTGACCCACGTGCGCGATGCGGCCATCGTGCGCCGCGGCCAGGCAGCTGTCGAACAGCGCGGCGCACGCGCCCAGCCCGTCGAGGGCCAGGGCGACCGTGGCGTCGCACAGGGCAACCTCCAGAGCCTTGCCCGCGTCGACGTCGGGCTCGCCCAGCATCCGCGCCTCGGGCACCCATACGCCGTTGAGCTCGACGTTGGCCAGGGACCGGGTGGGGTCGAGGCTGGTCGTGCGCTTGAACGTGAGCTCCGCGGCCGGCACCACGAACAGCCCGAGCGTGCCCGAGTCGCGGCGGGCGGCCACCACCACCTCGTCGACCTCCGGCGCGCCCATCACATGCTGCTTGTGGCCCCGCAGCAGCCAGCCGTCGCCGTCGCGCTCGGCGGTGGCGACGACGGTCAGCGGGTCCCACCGGCCGCCCTCGTGGAGGGCCAGCGTGCCGGTCGACGCGCCGGCGGCCACACCCGCTAGGAAGCGGTGGGCCTGGGCGGTGGTGCCCGCCTCCCGCACGACCGGCGCGAACAGGGCCTGGGTGGGGAGGAACGGCCCGGGCGCCGCGGCCCGGCCCAGCTCCTCCAGCAGCATGGCCAGCTCGACGAAGCTGCGGCCCAGGCCGCCGAGATCGACCTCGATGGTCAGGGCCGGCCAGCCCAGCCAGGTGAAGGCGGTGGCCAGCTCCTCGAGGCCGGGGCCGCCGGCGGCGATGTCGCGCACCAGCCGCGGCGGGCACTCGCGGGCGAGGATCGCCCGTGCGCTGTCGCGCAGCTCCAGCTGCTCATCGGTGAACTCGAGGTGCATCGCCAACCTCTTTCGACCGGGCGCCGGCGCCAAGCGCGGAACCTGTCGCCCGCCAGGGGTGGGGCGAGCAGCCAGAACGATACGTCGCCGTGGCGCTGCGTGGCGCCATCTCGGCGGGGAGGCCTCTATGTGGACCACCCGTTCGGTTGACACGCTCCAGCCCGATGTTCATATTCGTGGCGGCGGGGCTCGGGGTCACCCACTTCCGTGGGGGTTGAAGGGGGAGGGTCATGGCGAGGTCCGCGGCCGGGCGGACACCAGCGCAGGATGCGACCGCGTCGCCGAGCTTGGGCTCGAGCGGCGACGACCACGGCAACGGCGCCTGGGTGTTCTCCGGTCGGCTGCGGTGGGCGTTCGTCATCTGGGCGGGGCTTTCCCTGCCGGTGGTGGCGATAGCCGCCCATCTCGCCAGCACCCCGAGCCAGTACCTCGTCGTGTTCGCCCTCCTGGCCAGCGGCTTCTACACCACGCCGGCGCTGGTGAACACCTGGTTGGCGGCCCGGCGCTCGCCCACTCCGGACGACTGCTGCTGGTGGCTGTGGCTGGCGGCGCTCGTGGGGATGTACGGCGTGGGCTGCGCCATCGTGGTGGGCGCCTCGACCGGGCTGCGGGCCCCCACCGAGCTCAGCGCCCTCGTGATCGCCGCCATCGCGGTGCTGCTCATGACGTCGATCGTGCTCATGGTGCGAGCGCGGTCGGGGGGCCGCGCCATGTCGATCGACCTCATCGAGAGCGCCATCTCGGTGATCGTCATCACCGCGCCGGCGGCCCTGCTGTGGGGCGAGGATGTGCTGGAGGCCGAAGCCCACTGGTATGCGCTGCCCGCTGCCATCGCTGTCCCGTGCATGGTCTTCGGCGTGTACTGGGCCGTGCTGCTGGTCACCCGCCTGCGGGGCGACGCCCGGCCGATCGGCGCCCTGGGCCTGGCCCTGGCGCTGTTCGGTCTGGCCAACGCGGTGGCGCAGACCGTCCAGGGCGTCACCGGCTTCGCGCTGCCGAGTGGGCCGCTGCTGGTCCTCCACGGGCTGTGCATGAGCCTGCTGGGGTTCATCCCGTTGTACGTCCCCGTCGCCATCTCGCCCGGCCTCGACCGGCTGCCGCTGCAGCGCCAGGTCCGCGCCGCGTGGATCCCCGCCGCGCTCATGCTGGCGGGCATGCCCGTGCTGGTCGCGGCGACGCTGGCCGTCCGCCACCGCTACGCGTGGGCGCCGCTCTACTCGCTGCTGGTGGCGGCGGTGCTGGTGGCCCTGGCGGCGTTGCACCAGCTGGCGGGCATGCGGGAGACCCGCCGCCTCTACGGCCAGGTCGCCCGAGCAGCCGAGACCCGCCGAGAGCTGCTGGCCCAGGTCATGCAGCGCAGCGACGACGACCGCCACCGGGTGGCGGCCCAGCTGCACGAGCAGGCCGTGTCGGCCTACGCCACGTTCGTGTCGTTCATGCAGACCAGCGCGCTGGTGGGCTCGGGCCCGGGAGCGCCCATGGCGGGAGCGTCGGCGTTGGTGCGCGACGAGCTGGGCAAGCAGGCCGAGTCGCTCCGCCAGCTCATGCTGGCGGTGCAGCCCCTGGCGGCCGACGGGCGGGACCAGCGCCCGTCGCGGGGTCTGAGCGCGGCCATCCGCGCCTATGTGGACAGCCTCTACGGCGATCGGCGGGTGCCATGCCTCACGGTCACGGTGGATGAGGCGCTGGTGCTCGACTGGTCGACGGAGACCATCGTGCTGCGCATCGTGCAGGAGGCCGTGAGCAACGTGCGGCGCCACAGCCGAGCTTCACAGGTGGTCGTCACCATCCGGTTCGACGGCGGGGTGGTCGAGGCCGAGGTGGCCGACGACGGCCGGGGCTTCGACGTCGGGTCCACGCTGTTCGAGTCGGGCATCGAGGTCATGCGCTCGTGCGCCGCACTGGCCGACGGCTCGCTCGTCATCGACAGTGCCGCGGGCGAGGGCACCCGGGTCACCGCCCGGCTGGGCTCCGAGCCGGTGGCGCCGGAGGACGAGGGCACGGCCCGTGTGGTACCCCTGCGGTTGGTGGGGGAGCCGGACCCGCCGCCCCCGCGCCTGGTCTCAGTCGACGAACCGTGAGGTGGCGTACTCGCAGGTGACCCGCCACGCCGTCTCGGCGTCGACCTGGCCTGCGATGCACAGCTCGACATTGGCGAGCGCGAACCCCAGCATGCCGGTGCTGGCCGATACGAGGTCGTCGGCCGGCAGCGCCGAACCGGCCATGAGGGCCGCGAGCTCGGACGCGATCTGCACCCGGGTGGCGATGGCCGACGCCTCGACCGTCTCGTCGTGGGTCACCCACGGGTCGCGGAAGAGCAGGCGGTAGGCCGCGGGGTTCTCGTCGAAGAACCCGAACAGCGCGGCGAGCAGCTGCTCCATGCGGGTGCGGGGGGAGAACGGCATCTTCGACGCCTGGCGCAGCCGCTGCTGGAACTCGGCCAGCAGACCCTGCATCACGCTCACGAAGAGCTGGGGCCGTCCCTCGGGGAAGTAGTGGTAGAGGAGACCCTTCGACACGCTGGCGGCGCTGGCGATCTCGGCCAGGCCGGACTCGGCGTACCCGGTGGCCGCGAACACCTCGCGCGCCGTCGCCACGATCTCGGCCCGCCTGGTCTCGGGATGTTTACGCACCCGTTTGGGCGAAGGGCGCTCGTCGCCTGGCTCTGGTGCCTGAGCTGCCGTCACAGGAGCACCATATTCCTGCACGGCGCGTGTAACAACTTACTCCTCGGTAACTCGCCGATTTATCGACTGTAAGGTCAATAAAATCGTTGACACTTCTGGCCGGCATCGCTGATACTGCCATGAGGGAGGAGCACGCATCCGGGCATAGTTGACACGCGAAGCGTCATGCACCGGGTTAGTGACACCCTATGATTTCCGATACCGCAGGCGCGATTTCGCTTGGCGGGCGATGTTGACAACCTCGCATCCGCGACGGAGCGCGCGTCGCGCCGGGTCCGCCGCCCCGGCCGCGACCAGAGCCCCCTCGGCTGCCCGGCCGCCAATGCGTCGCCGGTCGGTAGGACCGAACCGACCGGCGGAGGGGGCGACCGGGCAGTCTGGGGGCGCTCAGCTGGGCTGGCCAAGCAGTCTGGGGGCGCTCAGCTGGGGCTGAGCGCGGGGCTGGGAAGGCCTCGAGCCAGTAGGGCGAAGGTCTCGTCCAGCAGGTCGACCAGCGGACCGGGGCGGTCCCGTTCCTGCCAGGCCGACATCGCCACCCGGATGGCGCTGAGCGCGGTGCTCGCCGCCAGCAGGGGGTACGGGTCGCGGTCCACGTCCAGGCCGGTGCGGCCGGCGATGACCTCGGCCAGCGCCCGCTCGACCTCCGTGGAGCGGGCGGCCCGGCGCATGGCCAGCGAGGGGTAGGCCTGGGTGAGGCGGTGGCGGGCCATCATCTCGTCGGCCTTGGCCTCCAGGCGGGCGGCGGCCGCCAGGGCCATGGCCCGCAGGGAGTCGAGCGGCGCCTCGTCCTCGGGCCGGGCCGCCAGGTCGTCGAGCAGCTCGCTGGTCTCGTTGGGGCTGACGCCGACCATGGCGTCTTCCTTGGACTGGAAGTAGTTGAAGAACGTGCGGGGCGAGACGCCGGCCGCTTCGGCGATGGCCTCGACGGTCACGCGGTCCGGCCCCAGCTCCTCGGCCAGGCGGACCGCCGCCACGGTAAGCGCCTGGTGGGTCTCCGCCTTCTTCCGCTCCCGTAGGCCGTCGGTCACCGTCACGCTCCGCTCGCCACGCGCTCGTCCCAGTCGTCGATGCCGTCATAGTCCAGCATGTCGGCAGCCTCGGGCATGACCACCAGCTCGGTGCGCGGCTCGGTGGCCGGCACGTTGGCATCGACCGGCGCGGCGGCACCGTCCAGCAGGACCTCGCCCGACTGCGTGCGCAAGGGGATGTCACGCAGCAGCCAGGTCACGACGAACCCGAGCAGGACCAGGGGGACGGAGTAGAGGAACACCATGGTGATGGCGTCGGCGAAGGCCGCCGCCGTGGCCGCCTGCGCTTCGGGCGGCAGGGCCGCGATCTGGGTGGGCGTCATGCCGGTCGGCACCGAGCCGCCCAGGATCTCGCCCACGCGGTGGGCGAACAGGGCGCCGAACAGGGCGACGCCCACCGAGCCACCCACGGCCCGGAAGAACGTGACCGTCGAGGTGGCGACGCCCAGGTCCTTGACCGGCGCCTCGTTCTGGACCGCCATCACCAGGATCTGCATGACCATGCCGATGCCGGCGCCGAGCACGGCCATGTAGAGGCCGGACTCCCAGCGGGTGGAGCCGGTGTCGAGGGTGGACAGCAGGTACAGGCCCAGCGTGGTGACGGCCATGCCGGCGATGGGGAAGCGCCGGTAGCGCCCGGTGCGGCTGATGATCTGGCCGGCGGTGATCGAGCTGACCAGCAGCCCGCCCATGAGCGGGACGAGCAGCAGGCCCGAGTTGCTGGCCGAGGTGCCGTTGGCCACCTGCAGGAAGGTCGGTAGGTAGGTGATGGCGCCGAACATCGCCATGCCGACGACGAAGCTGACGGCGGTGGCGACATCGAAGGTGCGCAGCCGGAACAGGCGCAGCGGGATGGTGGGCTCGGTCGAGCGCCGCTCCACCAGCACGAAGCCGATCCCGGCGACCAGCGTGCCGAGGCCGAGGCCCAGGATGACGGGCGAGTCCCAGGCGTACTCGGTGCCACCCCAGGTGGTCAGGAGCACGAGGCTGGTGATGGCGATGGCCAGCAGCGCGGTGCCGAGCCAGTCGATGTTGACCTCACGGCGCTGGCGGGACCTGGGCAGCACCGCGCTGGTCACGAACAGGGCGATCACGCCGAGCGGCACGTTCACGTAGAACACCCAGCGCCACGAGAGGTGGTCGGTGAAGAAGCCGCCGATCAGCGGGCCGGCCACGCTGGCCGCCCCGAACACGGCGCCGAAGTAGCCCTGGTACCGGCCGCGCTCCCGGGGGCTGACCACGTCGGCGATGATGGCCATGGCCAGCACGATCAGGCCGCCGGCGCCCACGCCCTGCACCGCCCGGAAGGCGATGAGCATGCCCATCGAGGTGGCGAGGCCGGACAGGATGCTCCCGCCGACGAAGATGACGATCGCCGCCTGGAACAGGCGCTTGCGGCCGTAGAGGTCGCCCAGCTTGCCGAACAGCGGCGTGGAGATGGTCTCGGCCAGCAGGTAGGCCGTCACCACCCACGACAGGTGGGTGAGCCCGCCGAGGTCGCCCACGATGGTGGGCAGCGCTGTGGCCACGATGGTCTGGTCGAGCGAGGCCAGCAGCAGCCCGAGCATGATCCCCGAGAAGACGACGAGGATCTGCTTGTGGCTCAGGCCGGAGGGGGCGGCGGCGTCTTCCATGGCATCGCACTCTAGCGAATGTTGCAGTGACTGCAACATTGCGTGGAGTGCACTTTGTCACGTACCCGGGTCTTCTCCGATCTCCCTGAGCGCGACGCCCAGCGCCGCGCGCAGCCGGCGGGCCGTCGCGGGGGACAGGTGGCCGGTCACGCCCGTGCCCGAGGCGCCTTCGTCCTCCAGCATCAGCTCGACCCGCAGGTCGCCACAGCGGTCGCAGTCGTCGAGCACGGCCACCGCCCAGGCCACCCGGGGCCGCTCCTCGTCGTCCGAGGGATGGTCGTCGAAGGAAAAGTCGATGCTCTTCTTCACCCGCCCACTCAACCAGAGGCGGGCGTGGGCTCCGGGGATGGCTGGGGCGGCGGAGGCGGGGGCGGGGGCGGGGCGACCGTGGCGCGGGGGAGCAGGGCGCGGAAGGTGGCGCCCCGGCCGGGCGTGCTGTCCACCTCGACGGTCCCGCCGTGGGCGCGGACGATGGCGGCCACGATCGACAGGCCGAGTCCGGTGCCGCCCTGCGCCCGACTGCGGGCCGCGTCCACGCGGTAGAAGCGTTCGAACACCCGCTCGGACTGCTCGGCGGTCAGGCCGGGGCCACGGTCTACGACCTCGATGGCCACGAGGTCGGCGTCCCCACGCCGGGCCGGTCCGAGCCGCACGGTCACCGGCGTGTCAGGAGGCGAGTAGGCCAGCGCGTTGTCCAGCAGGTTGGTGACCACCTGGCGCAGGCGGGGCTCGTCGCCGGTGACCGTCAGGTCCGCCTCGCCGGCCGTCTCCACCTCGACGGATCGCTCGGGCTGCGCGGCCCGGGTCCCGGCCACGGCCGATCCCACCACGCCCGCCAGGTCGACCGGGTCCTGCGTGAGCGGGCGCTCCTGGTCGAGGCGGGCCAGCTGCAGCAGGTCCTCGACCAGCAGGCCCATGCGGGTGGCCTCGTCCTCGATGCGCGCCAGCAGCTCGGACATCTCGGCCGGATCGGTGACCGCGCCCTGACGGTGGAGCTCGGCGAAGCCGCGGATGGAGGTGAGCGGGGTGCGCAGCTCGTGGCTGGCGTCGGCGATGAACCGGCGCATGCGCTCCTCGGAGCGCCGGGCCCGGGCCTCGGACGCCGCGCGGGCGCCGAAGGCCCGCTCGATCTGCTCGAGCATGGCGTTCAGCGCCCGGCTGAGCCGTCCCATCTCCGTGGTGGGATGGTGGTCGGGGACACGGCGGGACAGGTCGCCCCGGCCGATGGCGGCCGCGGTCAGCTCGATCTCGCTGAGCGGGTGCAGGGCGGTGCGCACCATCGAGTAGCCGGCGATGGCCAGGCCGCCGAGCACGGCGAGGCCCACGAGCACGTCGATGTGGACCAGGCGGTTCACCGTGGCGTCGACCTCGCCGAGGCTCATGGACAGCACGAAGGTCCCGCCGCCCCGGGCAGGCACCGCGACCGCCCGGAAGTGGCCCTGGCCCGGATCAGCGTCCACCGTGAATGCCTTACCGTGGAGTTGCTTGGTGTCGTCCCGCGTGATGGTGGGCAAGGCCGGACCGGACCGGGCCGCGGACGACTGGAGGTTCCAAAGGGTCGTGCCGCCATTGTCCACCGCGCGCAGGTGGAACTGGGTGGGGCCGACAACCTCCGGCTCGCTGGCGACGGTCAGCCCGCTTTCGGCGAGGGCGGCCGCCCCGGCATACAGCTGCTCGTCGACCCGGTCCACCAGGTAGCCGCGCAGCAGGCGGGCGCCGAAGATGCCGGTCAGGGTGAGGCCCACGAAGGCCAGCACCAGCACCGCGGTGATCAACCGCAGCCACAGCGGGGTGCGTCGCCAGGCGGCGGTCACCGCTCAGCTCCGTTCGCGCGGGGGCCTCAGCACGTAGCCGATGCCGCGCACCGTGTGGATCAGTGGCTCCCG
>DASRJN010000097.1:0-6333 GCA_035649455.1 Acidimicrobiales bacterium | reverse complement strand
GAGCCGCGGCACCGAGCAGTGGACCGTGCGGGCCAGCCGGCGGCTGGCCTCCGACGTCGAGGGCACCACGGTCGGGCCGATCCGCTACGAGGTGGTCGAGCCGCTGCGGGTCGTGCGCTTCAGCCTGGAGCCGAACGACGTGCAGCCGATCAGCTTCTCCTGGACCTTCACCGGGGCGGTCCCGCCCGCGCTGGAGCAGCGGGAGCAGCACCGCAGCCGCGACGGGCTGCGGCTGGACGCCGACATCGTCCGCTACCACCACATAGGCACCGCCGAAGGCTGGCTGGAGCTGGACGGCACCCGCTACGAGCTGGACGGCGACACCGCGGTGTCCACCCGGGATCACTCGTGGGGCGTGCGTTACATGGTGGGGGCGCCGGTGGCCGACGTGGAGGACCCGGCCCGACCGCCGGGCGTGTCCACCGTCGTGATCTGGTCGCCCCTCTTGTGCCGGCGGCCCGACGGCAACCGCTACGGCATCCACCTCTACTACCAGCGCCACGGCTTCGGCGGCTGGCAGCGGCTCGAGCTGCAGGGCGGCATCGAGCACGCCGACGGTCGCCGCGAGCCGTTCGCCGCCCTGGTGGTCGAGCCCGAGGTGCGGGACGACAACCGGCGGCTCACCGCGGCCACGCTCCGGGCCACCATGGCCGACGGCTCGGACCGGCCGCTCACGGTCACCGCGCTGGGCGACACCGGCTTCCACCTGGGGGCCGGGCTGTACTTCGGCTTCGACGGCCACTGGCACGGCCAGTGGCGCGGCGACCTGCACGTCGACGGCGAGCACGTGGCCGACTGCGCCGACCCGGCCACCGCCCGGCGCCTGCACCAGATGCGCGACAACCTCGTCCGCGTGGAGGACCCGGTGGGCGGCGGCACCGGCGTCGGCAACATGCAGACGATCTTCGCCGGGCCGCACCCGGACCTCGGGCTCACCGAGGAGGCGAGCTTCCTGTGACGCTGGCCGCCGCCCGCGACCTGGGCCCGCTCCGGGAGGGGCTCGAGCGCTGGCTCGGCCGCCCGGTGGGCACGCTGCGGCGGGCGGCGCCGGGGTTCTCGTGCGAGACGCTCGTGGCCGACGACGAGGTGGTGATCCGCCTCCCGCCGCAGGGCGAGGGCATCTTCCCGGTCTACGACCTGGCCCAGCAGGCGGCAGTCCAGAACGCGGTGGCCCAGGCGGGCGTGCCGGTGGCCGCACCGGCCCGCCACGAGCCGGACCCGTCGTACCTGGGCGCTGCCTTCGTCGCCATGCCCTTCGCGCCCGGGCCCATCCCCAGCGACTTCACGGCGGGCGACCCGTGGCTGATCGGGCTGCCCGACGATGGCGCCCGGGCCGAGGTGTGGGGGTCGTTCCTGGACCTGCTGCCCGCCATCCATCGGGTGGACGGCACGGAGCTGGGGCTGCGTTCCGGCCTGGGCGAGGAGTTGGTGTGGTGGGAGCGCTACCTGGGTTGGGCCACCGACGGCACCCCGCCGCCCGAGCTGGCGGAGGCGCTGGCCTGGTGCGCCGAGCACCGCCCGGCCGAGGAGCCGCCGGCCGGCCTCCTGTGGGGCGACGTCCGGCTGGGCAACGTGGTGTTCGACCCCGACCGGTGCACACCTCGGGCCGTCCTCGACTGGGACATGGCCACGCTCGGCCCGGCCGAGATGGACCTGGCGTGGTTCCTGGCCCTGGAGGCGGTCCAGGCGGACCTGAGCGGAACGAAGGTCCCCGGCTTCGGCGGTCGGGACGAAGCCGCAGCGCGAGTGGAGGGCGATCTCGGCCGCGCCCTGGCCGATCTCGACTGGTACGAGATCTTCGCCCTGGTCCGGGCCAGCGCGGTGTCGACCCGCATCGCCCTGCTGTTCGAGCGGGCGGGGCAGCGGTCGATGTTCGCCCCCGGGCAGGACCCGACGCTGGCCGCGGCCGTCGCCCGGATCAGGCGCGGGCGATGACCGCCTTGCCGTAGCGCTCGACGGTCTCCACCGCGTGGGCCAGCGAGTCGCCGGGCAGCGCGACCTGGACCCAGGTCACCCCCAGCGCCGCCAGCTGGGCGAGGCCGGCGAGGTGGGCGTCGGCGTCGAAGGCGTCGGTCGCGGGGCTGCCGCCGTCGGGATTGCCGAACGTGATGTCGACCGAGGCGGGATCGCGGCCGGCGGCGTCGAGGCGGGCGTGCAGGTCGCCGATGGCCTCGGCCAGCAGCTCGCGGGTGTCCAGGGCCGCGGTGCGGGCGGTGCGGGCCAGGAGGGCGGGCGCCGGGAACGGGCACCAGCCTTGGCCCCGGTTGGCCACCCGCTGGCGGGCGCGGGTGCCGTTGCCGCCGATCCAGATGGGCGGGTGGGGCTCGCTGACCGGGCGGGGGTGGGCGGTGATCCCTCGGGCGTTGAAGTGCCGGCCCTCGACCGACACGTCGTCACCGGTCCAGATGGCGACCAGCGTGTCGAGGGCCTCGTCGAACAGGTCGTTGCGCTCGGCGTGGTCCACCCCGAGCGCGGCGAACTCGCCCTTCAGGTAGCCGGATCCCACGGCCAGGGTGAAGCGGCCGCCGGACAGCACGTCCAAGGTCGAGGCCGCCTTGGCCACCACGAAGGGGTTGCGGTAGGGGAGCACCACGATGTTGGGGACCAGCCGCAACGTGGTGGTGTGAGCGGCGGCGTAGCCGAGAGCCACGAAGGGATCGAGCGCGTCGTGGCCGCCGGCGTCGAGCCAGCGTTGCGACGGCGCGGGATGGTCGGTGAACCCGAAGCCCGAGAACCCCGCGGCCTCGGCCGCCTGGGCCAGCGTCGCCACCCCGGCGCCGGTGACCAGGTCCGGGTGGTAGGGGTGGGTGATCAGCGGGTGGGTGACAGCGAACCTCATGGCAGCAGCCCTGCCCGTCCTGCCTCGGCGAAGGCCCGGTCCAGGCCCACCGAATCCTCCGCGGTCAGTCGCCGGTAGGTGCCCGACCGCTCGGGCCGCCACCACACGGGATCGCCTGTCTTCCAGCGCTCGGCCCGCAGCGGCCGGCGGTCGACCTTCCCGGTGGCCGTGGTGGGCAGGGAGGCGACCACCCGCACGAACCGGGGGGCCCATTTGGTCCCCAGGTCGGGCTGGTCCGCCAGGAAGGCGGCGAAGGCCTCGGGGTCGAAAGCGGCGCCGGGCACGGGCTCCACCGCGGCCATGACCTGGTCGCCGGTGCGGGGATCGGGCACGCCGTACACCAGCACGGCGGCGACGCCCGGGAACCGCCCGAGGACGGCCTCCACCGGCCCGGCCGCGAAGTTCTCGCCGTCCACTCGCAGCCAGTCCGCGCTGCGGCCCGCGAAGTAGAACGTGCCCTCCTCGTCGCGGTAGCCCAGGTCACCGCTCCAGTACCAGCCGTTGCGGGACCGCTCGGCGTCGGCCTCGGGGTTGGCGTAGTAGCCCTCGAAGCCGCCCAGGCCGTCTCGGCCCACGATCTCGCCCACGGCCTCGGCCGCGTTCAGCAGCTCGTGCCCGGGACCGAAGCGGGCCCGCGGGCGCTCGTCGCCGGACTCGGGATCGAGCACCGCCACGTCCACCCCCTCGGCCGGGCGGCCGAGCGCCTCCGGTGGCATGCCGCGGAACGGTTGGATCACCACGCCTCCCTCGCTGGAGCTGTAGCCCTCGGTCACATAGCAGCCGAAGCGTCGCCGGAACTCCGCCCGGTCCCGGGGCGAGGCCTCGGACCCGAGGCACCAGACCAGCGGGTTGTCCGCGTCGGTCGGCTCCTCGGGCCGGGCCAGCAGGTAGGCCAGCGCCCGCCCCACGTAGTTGAAGTAGGTGCATCCGTGGCGGCGCACGTCGTCCAGGAACTCCGACGCCGAGAACCGTTCCCTGAGCACGACCGTCGCCCCCGCGGTCATCCCCGGCAGCAGGCACGCCATCAGCGCGTTGCCGTGGAACAGCGGCATGGCGCAGTACAGGACGTCGCGCGGCCCGAAGGCGGCGGCCGCCGGCCCCACTGTGCGTGCCGCCCGCCCCTGGCTGAGCCGCACGGCCTTGGGCGCCCCGGTCGAGCCCGAGGTGAACAGCAGCGCCCACAGCGTCTCGGCCGGGGGCAGGCTCGCCGGCACCGGCGCTCCCCGGTGCCGCTCGACGTCGGCCCCCCACGCGGGTTCGTCGACCAGCCGCACCTCGGCTCCGAGGTCCAGCCCTGCCAGCAGCGGCGCGTGGCCCGCGTCGGTCAGCACCACCGCGCAGTCGGTGTGGCGGACGTCCCGCGCCAGCTCCTCGCCCCGGCGAGTCGGGTTGACGCCCACCACCACCGAGCCCGACAGGGCCGCCGCCCCCAGCAGGAACACGAACTCGGGCGTGTTGTCTGCCAGCACGCCCAGGTGGCGTCCCGCCAGCCCCGCCTCCGAGAACAGGGCCGCCCGGGCGGCAGCCTCGGCGACCACCTCGCCCCAGGTCCAGGCTCCGCCGCCCCCGGCGGTGCGCAGGCCCCCGCCCGCGTCGTCCCCCCGCGCCGCCAGCAGGGCGCCGACCGTGTCAGCCATCGAGGGCCAGGAAGCCGCGGCGGATGGCCACCAGCATGTTCTCCACCGCGTCGGCCTCGCTGGTGAACCCCAGCGTGTAGACGCTGTAGGGGACCCGCTCGATCAGGGCCAGCAGGGTGGTGGCATCGACCATGGCGTTGCCGAAGTCGCGGCGCTGCAGCAGGCGGACCAGCCGGGTGAACACCGAGGCGGCCACCCGGCGGGAGAAGTCGGCCAGCTCCTCGCTGGTCTGCATCTCCTGCCAGGTGCTGATCACGCCCCCGTCGGCCCGGTAGGCGGCCAGCCACTCCTGCAGCCAGGCCCGCAGGACGTCGGGCGGCGCGGCCAGGTCCAGCCGGTCGATCAGCTCGCTCAGGCGGGAGGTGGCCGCTTCGGCCAGGGCGCGGAAGAAGTCGTCCTTGTTGCCGAAGTAGCGGTAGAAGGTGCCGTGGCTGACCCCGGCGGCGGCCACGATGTCGTCGACCCGGGCGTCGTGGTAGCCGCGGGCGGGCAGTACCGCGGCCCCGGCCTCCAGCAGCCGCGTCCGGGTCTTCTCACCCCGGGGGCGCAGGGCCCGGTCCGCCGCGCTCGGCTCTGGGGTGGGCAGGGCCGGCGCCCGGTGGCGGGTCGGGGCGCGGCGCACGACGTTCACGTCCTCGATCGGCCCGGCCAGGATGCGGTGGAACAGCTGGGCCACCCCCTCGACCAGGGGCTGGGCGCTGGCGTCGGCCGGGACCTGCTCGGCGTAGAAGCTGCACCGGATAAGTACCGAGATCAGGTTGTTGACCAGCGCGGCGCGGGCCGCGGTCGGCTTCACACCGAAGGCGTCCAGGACCGCCACGCCGGTGCGGTCGGCGATGCCGCTGGACCGGCGGGCTTGGGGCTCGTGGTCCCGGGCGGCGGCCTGGAACGAGGTGAAAACGGGAGCCCACGCCTCGTAGAGCGCCATGAACCGCCCGACCCACTCGGTGAGGCGGGCGAGCCCCGCCTCGTCGGGCGTGACCCGCTCCAGGCTCTCGGCCAGCGCCACCATCTCCTCGCCGAGCTGGCGGGCGAGGGCCCAGAACACGTCGTCCTTGGACGAGAAGTACTGGTAGAAGGCCGGCCGCGAGCACCCGGCCCGGGCGGAGATGAGCTCGACACGGGACTCGGCGAAGCCGGCTTCGGCGAAGATCCCGAGCGCGGCACCCAGTATGCGACGCTGGGTGTCGGTGCCTCGTTCACCGACGAGCGGGTTGCTGCCGAACGGCGGCCGCCGCACCACGCTCGCTTCCATGAGGCGGTAATCTAACAGCAACGTCAGTTTCGCAAGCGGACGCCAGTACCCAAGCGTGGGGGTCGCAGCATGCGGGTCGAGGACCTCATCCTGGTGAGCGTGGACGACCACGTGGTCGAGCCACCGGACATGTTCGAGGGGCGGCTGTCCGCCCGGGCGGCCGAGCGGGCGCCGAGGATCGAGAAGCTGGAGAGCGGCCGCGACGTGTGGATGTTCGAGGGCACCGCCCTGCCCAACGTCGGGCTCAACGCGGTCGCCGGCCGGGTGCCGGAGGAGTACGGCCTCGATCCGCTGGCGTTCTCGCAGATGCGCGCCGGCTGCTACGACATCCACGAGCGCATCCGCGACATGAACGTCAACGGCGTGCTGGGCTCGCTCAATTTCCCCAGCCTCGCCGGGTTCGCCGGCCAGCTGTTCTCCACCTGCCCCGAGCGCGACATCGGGCTCGAGCTCCTGCAGGCCTACAACGACTGGCACGTGGAGGGCTGGTGCGGCGCCTACCCGGGCCGCATGATCCCGCTGTCGGTGCCGCCCATCTGGGACCCCCAGCTCATGGCGGACGAGGTGCGGCGCATGGCGGCCAAGGGCTGCCACGCGGTGAC
>DASRJN010000096.1:0-6368 GCA_035649455.1 Acidimicrobiales bacterium | reverse complement strand
AAACGAGTTTCATCCGAATCGGAGCTTCAGGGGGGAGCCCACATGAGCCAGCTGAAGGAGATCGCCTCGGGTCTGCATTTCCCGGAGGGCCCGGTGGCGATGCCCGACGGCAGCGTGATCGTCGTCGAGATGCTCGCCCCGAGGCTGACCCGCGTGCTCACCGACGGCACGAAAGAGACGATTGCCGACATCCCGGGCGGCCCCAACGGGGCTGCCATCGGCCCGGACGGAGCCGTCTACCTGTGCAACAACGGCGGCTGCTTCACCGAACTCCAGATGGACGGGCGCAGCTTCCCCGGCCCGTTCTCGCAGGACCGGTACATCGGCGGGCGCATCCAGAAGGTCGACCTCGGGACCGGCAAGGTCGAGGACCTCTACACCGATTGTGACGGCTGGCCGCTGCGAGCCCCGAACGACCTGGTCTTCGACGAGCATGGCGGCTTCTACTTCACCGACCACGGCTACACCGACCACGCCACCCGCATCGGGCACGCCACCGGCATCTACTACGCCCAGGCGGACGGCTCGGCCATCCGGGAGGTGGCGTTCCCGGTGCTCAGCCCCAACGGCATCGGCCTGTCCCCCGACGGGCGGAAGCTCTACTGGGCCGAGACCATGAACGGCCGGCTGACCCAGCGGGACGTGGTCGCCCCGGGTGAGCTCGGGCCCGCGCCGTTCGACGCCTCCAGCTGTCTCCACGGCTTCCCGGGCCTGCAACTGCTCGACTCGTTGGCCGTCGACGGCGCCGGCAACGTCTGCGTCGCCACGCTGGTCAACGGAGGCATCTCGGTGGTGTCGCCCGAGGGCGAGCTCGTCGAGTTCGTCCCGGTCGACGACATGTTGACCACCAACATCTGCTTCGGCGGTGACGACCTGCGCACGGCGTACATCACCGCTTCCAGCACTGGGCGCCTGCTGCAGGCCGACTGGCCTCGGGCCGGCGCCCCGCTCAGCTACCTGAACACCTGACCAAACGACAGCACTCCATCATCGAAGCCATAGAGGGGGAGGGGTCATGATCCCAAGCAAGAGGCCGGGCGATCTCGTTGACCGGCAGAGGCCGTGGGTGCGACGCAGGCCCTGGCTCGGCGCGTTCCTCGTGCTGATGCTCGCCGCCGCCGCGTGCGGCGGCAACAACGGCGACGACGACGATGCCGGCGACGCCAACCAGGACACCTCCGGCGATGAAGGCGAACCGGTGCAGGGTGGCACCCTCGTCTATGGCCTGGAGGCCGACACCGCCAACGGCTGGGCGCCCTACCGGACGTCCTGCGCCACCAGCTGCTACATCCCGTTCACCGCCGTCTCCGACTCGCTCTTCGCGGTCAACGACGACGGCGAGATCGTGCCGCTGCTCGCCGAGTCAGTCGACCACAACGACGACTACACCGAGTGGACGATCACCCTCAAAGACGGCATCAAGTTCCACGACGGCACCCCGCTGGACGCCGACGCGGTCAAGTTCAACATCGAGACCTGCGTGGGCAGCCCGCTGACGGGTGCCGCATACGCCTCGGTCGGGCCCATCACCGCCTCGGGCCAGACCGTGACCATCGCGACCAAGAACGGTCCCTGGGTGGCGCTGCCCGCCTACTTCGGCTACGGCGCCTGCGGCTACATGTTCTCGAAGGACTGGCTGTCCAGCCTGCCCGACGTGCCCCACCGCAGCCCCAACAACCCGTTCTACGACGCCGCGCTCGCGGCCACGCCGGCCGACGGTGACCCGGCGGCCCCGATCGGCCTCGGCGCCTTCAAGTTCGAGTCCTACGAGCCGGGCAACGGCAACAGCTTCCGGGCCGTGCGCAACGAGGACTACTGGCGCGGGCCCAACGGCATCACCGGTGAGAACCTGCCCTACCTCGACGCCATCGAGGCCGTGGCGTCGGTGGACATCGACAGCCGCGCCAACGCGCTGCGCTCCGGCGAGTTCGACATCATGCACACCGCCAACGCGGAGACGATCGCCGAGCTCATGGACGACGACAGCGTCGAGACGGTGACCAGCGACCGCTACGGCGAGACCAACTACATCATGCTGAACACCGCCCAGGGCACCAACCTCATGACCGGCGCCCAGATCGACCCGCAGGGCGCCAACGCCGACAACCCGATGCTCAACCTGCACTGCCGCCGGGCGCTCGCCCACGGCATCGACCTCGACCGGCTGGCCGAGGAGCGCGGTGGCGGCATCTCGACGCCGGCCAACGGGCCCTTCCCGCCCGGGTCGAGGGGCTACCTCGAGGACTCGGGCTATCCCGCCTACGACATAGACGCGGCCCAGGCCGAGATGGACACATGCCTCTCGGATCTCGGCACCGACAGCATCTCGTTCGACTTCAACACCACCAACGACCCGTTCAACGTCGAGACCAACACGCTGATCGTCTCGATGTGGCAGGAGGCCTTCGGTGATGAGGTCAACGCCAACATCACGCCCATCGAGCAGGGCCAGTACATCGGCATCGCCCTGCTGGGCAACTTCGACGTGTTCGCCTGGCGCAACCACGGCGGGACGGATCCGGACCAGCAGCTGCTGTGGTGGATCAGCGCCGCATCGGCCCCCATCGGCTCGCAAGCCCTGAACTTCGGGCGCTTCTCGGACGAGGTGATCGACGAGAACCTGATCACCATCCGGACCAACCCCGACGAGGATGCCCGCACCGAGGCGGCGGAGAACATCAACAAGCGGTTCGGCGAGGAGGTCTACAACCTCTGGACCTCCTGGACCATCTGGGGCATCTCGTCGCAGCCTTATGTCAACGACCAGGTGCTCAACACCCTGCCCGACGGGTCCAAGGGCATCGAGCTCGCCTTCGCCGGTCGCCATCAGCTGAACCAGATCTGGTGCGACAACGGAGAGTGCGAGTAGCCGATGCCAAGGGTTCGTGCGCTCTGGGACGCAGTCCGGCGCAAGCCCGGCCTGACCACCACCGCGGGGGCGCTCGTCGTCCTCGTCGGTGGGTGGTTGGTCGGGCTGCCGATGCTGCTCAGCTTCCTCGGAGCGTTCGCCCTGGTCGTCGTGGGCGCCAGCGTTGTCAACGGCCGCTACGTACGGCGGCGGTTGTTCATCCTGGTGCCCACGATCGTCCTGGTCACCGCGTTCACCTTCTACCTCGAGAACAGCCGGGGCGACACGCGCGACCTGGCCTTCCAGATCCTCGGGCCCGGCGGGACCGAGGAAGGGGTGGACCAGATCGTCCAGGAGTTCCACCTCGACGAGCCCATGCACACCCGCTACCTGCTCTGGCTGAGCGACGCGGTGCGCGGCGACCTCGGGCGATCGGCCATCCAGGGCCAGCCGGTGTCCGAGGTCATCGCCAACGCCGCCCCGGTCTCCCTCCAGCTGATGATCTACGCGCAGGTGCTGGCGCTCGCGGTCGCCGTGCCGATGGGCGTCTACGCGGCCTACAAAGCGAACCGCCGCGGTGACCGCATCGCCAGCACCTTCGCGCTCGCGGCCCTGTCCATACCGAACTTCGTGCTCGCAGTGGTGCTGATCCTGTTCTTCGCCCTCGGGGGGATCAGGACCGGTGACACGAGCATCGGCAGCACGTGGTTACCCGCGGCCCGCTACGTGCCGTTCGGACAGGATCCCGTCGAGCACTTCCGCCACATGGCCCTGCCGGCCATCGCCCTGGCCCTCGGCCAGGCGGCCGGCTACATGCGGATCCTGCGCTCGGACATGATCGGCACGCTGCAGGAGAACTTCATCACCACGGCCAAGGCCAAGGGGGTGAGCGACCGGCGCATCCTCTGGGCTCATGCCCTCCGGCCGTCCTCGTTCACCCTGCTCACCGTGTTCGGCGTGAACACGGCCACGCTCGTCGGAGGGGCTCTCATCATCGAGACGCTGTTCACCCTGCCGGGCCTGGGCACGCAGCTCGGCACCGCCATCTTCCAGAAGGACTTCCTGGTGGTACAGGGGATCGTGCTGGTCATCGCGGTGGGATTCGTGCTCGTGAACTTCCTGGTCGACCTGCTCTACGCCGTCCTCGACCCAAGGGTTCGCCATGTCCGGGCTTGACACCGCGGTCGTCTCCACGTCCAGCGAGCACGTCACGCTCGGTGTCGATGCCGAGGCGGCGATCCTCGCCGAAGCGGACGAGACCTATCAGGCCCGCAAGCTCGGGTTCTGGTTCTGGGCCTCGGTGGGCTGGCTGGCGTTCCTGGTGCTCTCGGCCGTGTTCGCCGATCTCCTCCCGCTGAAAGACCCCATGGCCACCTTCCGGGGGGTCGCCCGCGACGGTCCGTCGGCGGCGCACTGGTTCGGTGCCGACAACATCGGCCACGACGTCTTCAGCCGCACCCTCTACGGGGCCCGCCGCTCGCTGGCGGTCGCCACGGTCGCCACCCTGGTCGGCTTCACCGTCGGCGGGGTCATCGGGCTGGTGTCGGGCTTCTACCGGCGCACGCTCGACGACGCCATCGTGGCCGTCCTCGACATCATGCTGGCCATCCCCGGGCTGGTCCTCGCCCTGGCCCTGGTGGCGTTCTTCGCCCCGCCCGGCCGGGCGTCGCCTACTTCCCAGACCGTGTGGGCCACGTTCGCGCTCTCCATCCTCGCGGTGCCGACCATCGCCCGCGTGGCCCGAGCGCAGACCATGGTGTGGGCCGACCGTGACTTCGTGCTCGCATCCCGGACGCTGGGGACGCGCAACCTGCGGATCATCGTGCGCGAGGTGCTGCCGAACATCCTGCCGGCGATGGTCTCCATCGCTTTCATCGGCCTGGCGGTGCTGATCGTCGTCGAGGCCGCCCTGGCCTTCTTCGGTGTGGGCGATGTCAGCGGCGTGAGCTGGGGGATCATGATCCAGAACGGGCGTTCACAGGTCGACCGGGCGCCGCACATGGTGCTTTTCCCCGCGCTGTTCATGTTCATGACCATCCTCTCCCTCAACTTCGTGGGCGACCAGGTGCGCACCTTCTTCGACGTTCGGGAGAGCGGCATCTGATGGCCGGCTCGGGCACCGCCCACCTGCGGGGCGAGGACGACGATCTCGTCCTACGGGTGGACCACCTGGTGGTCGAGTTCCCCGCCGGCCGCTTCGGCACCGTCCATGCGGTCAGCGACGTGAGCTTCGACCTGGCCAACGGCGAGACGCTGGGGATCGTGGGCGAGTCCGGCTGCGGGAAGTCCACCACCGCCAAGGCCATCATGCGGGTGCCGCCCCCGACGTCGGGGCGGATCCAGCTCGACGGGGTCGACCTCGCCACGCTGAGCGCCGAGCAGATGCGCGACGTGCGCAGCCGGCTGCAGATGATCTTCCAGGATGCGATCTCGTCGCTGAACCCCCGGCGGCGCATCCGCGACGTGGTGGCCGAGCCGCTGGTGGTCCAGTGGCTGGAGTCGCACCGGCGGTCCCCGGTGATCCGGCTGTGGGAGCGGTACGTGCCCCGCATGCTGCGGCTGTGGCGCCACCCACTGATCCGTCGCGTGGCCGTCCCGCTCCTCGTGGCGTTCTTCGTCGGCCTGGTGCTGTGGATCGCGGGCAGCGCCTTCGGCAGCGAGCAGGCGGACGGCACCCGCGACGGCGGCATCGTGCAGGCCGCGGGCTCGGTGGTGATGGTCGCCTCTCTGATCGGGCTGGTGCCCATCGTCGCGATGTTCGTGGTCACGGCGGCCGTGTGGCTGGTGCTGACCGCGCTGTTGCCGATCGTCTCGCTGCCGCGCACCTTCAGCATCTGGCGCGAGCGGAAGAAGTTCCACGAGGGCGCTGAGGTCCAGGTCCGGGATGTGCTCGAGGACGTGGGCATCGACGCCGAGATGGCCATGGACCGGCGACCGCACGAGTTCTCGGGCGGTCAGGCCCAGCGCATCTCGATCGCGCGGGCGCTGATCCTCGACCCCAAGGTCGTCATCTGCGACGAGCCGGTCTCGGCCCTCGACGTGTCCGTGCAGGCGCAGGTCCTGAACCTGCTGGAGGAGCTCAAGGAGAAGTACGGGCTCTCGCTCATCTTCATCGCCCACGACCTGGCGGTGGTGAAGAACATCGCCGACCGCGTCGTGGTGATGTACCTCGGCAAGGTGTGCGAGGTGGGCCAGCCCGACGAGCTGTTCGCCCGGCCCCGCCATCCCTACACCGAGATCCTCATGAGCGCGATCCCCGTGATCGACCCGGCGGTCGACCCTCGGGCCGCGCGCACCATCACCGGCGAGCCGCCGTCACCGATCTTCCCTCCGCCGGGCTGCCGGTTCTGCACGCGGTGCCCCCACGCCACCGAGCTCTGTGCCCAGGAGGAGCCCGAGATCAGGGAGATCAGTCCCGGCCAGTTCGTCGCCTGCCACCACCCGGTCGGCGTCCCCGAAGACCGCGTGGTCGACGCCCCGGCGACGGTTGGCTGAGCGGTCGGGAGCCCGGGGGAATCAG
>DASRJN010000095.1:0-23657 GCA_035649455.1 Acidimicrobiales bacterium | reverse complement strand
ACGGCAGCGTAGGGGCCTAGGCTGGGATCCTCGTGGCGACCACCCAGGTCAAGATCTCCGTCCCCGGCAACCACCTCATGGCCGATCTGTTGGGCCAGCGTGACGAGTTGTTGCGTGTGGTCGAGTCGGCGTTCTCCGGGGTCGAGATCCACGTCCGGGGCAACGAGATCGCCATCATCGGCGACGAGGCCGACCGGGTCGGCCACCTGTTCGAGGAGCTGGTGCTGCTGCTGGAGCGCGGCCAGCGCCTCGAGCCGGCCAGCGTCGTGCGCACGATCGACATGGTGCGGGCCGACGAGCGCCCGTCGGAGGTGCTCACGGCCGAAGTGCTGCGCTCGGCGCGGGGCCGCACGGTCCGGCCCAAGTCGGCCGGGCAGAAGCGCTACGTCGACGCCATCCGCGACAACGTGATCACCTTCGGGATCGGTCCGGCCGGCACGGGCAAGTCCTGGCTGGCCGTGGCCATGGCCGTGCAGGCGCTGCAGGCCAAGCAGGTCGACCGGATCATCCTCACCCGGCCCGCGGTCGAGGCCGGCGAGCGCCTCGGCTTCCTGCCCGGCGACCTGGCGGCCAAGATCGACCCCTACCTGCGGCCGCTGTACGACGCGCTGTACGACATGGTCGAGCCGGAGGGGGCGCAGCGGCTGCTGGAGCGGGGCACGGTGGAGGTGGCGCCGCTCGCGTTCATGCGGGGGCGCACGTTGAACCAGAGCTTCATCATCCTCGACGAGGCCCAGAACACCACGCCCGAGCAGATGAAGATGTTCCTGACCCGCATCGGGTTCGGCTCCAAGGCAGTCGTGACCGCCGACATGACCCAGGTCGACCTGCCCACTGGGCGCAGCGGCATGACCCACCTCGAGCGGGTGCTCGGCGACATCGACGGGCTGTCGTTCGTGCGCCTGTCGTCCAAGGACGTGGTGCGCCACCACATCGTCCAGGACATCGTCGACGCCTACGAGCGGGCCGACCAGGCACGGGCCGCCCAGGCCGAGGGGTGAGCGTGAACCCGCCCGAGATCCCCCCACCGGGGGCGTCCCGTCCCGGCGACGACACCGACATCCCGCGCCCGGCGCCCCGTCCCCCGCGGCGTGGCCCCGAGGGCGAGGTGCAGGTGTTCGGGGCGGACGAGCAGAACGCGGTGGCCGTCGACGTCGACCGCTGGGTGGCCCTGGCGCATGACGTCCTGGTGGCCGAGGGAGTCCAGGGCGACGCCGAGCTCTCGCTGCTGTTCGTCGACGAGGCCACCATCGCCGACCTCAACCACCGGTTCATGGACTCGGAGGGCCCGACCGACGTGCTGGCCTTCCCCATCGACGACCCTGTCGTGGCGGGACGCTGGCCCGACGCGAGCACGTCCGGTCCCGACCGCGACGAGCCGGATGCCGGCGACCTGCCGCTGCTGCTCGGCGACGTAGTGGTCTGCCCGGCCGTCGCCGAGCGCCAGGCGCCGTCCCACGCGGGCAGCTACGAGGACGAGCTCGCTCTGCTGGTCGTGCACGGCGTGCTCCACGTGCTGGGCCACGACCACGCCGAGCCCGAGGAGACCGCGGTCATGCAGGCGCGGGAGCGGGAGCTGCTCGACCAGTTCCACCACCGGAGGTAGGCGTTGGCGGTGTTCCCCGGCCCGACGACGCTGGCGAGCATCACCGCCACCGATGTGTGGCTGCTGGTGGCGATCGGTGTGCTGCTGATCTTCTCGCTGCTGCTGTCCGTGGCCGAGACGGCGCTCGTGCGGGTGTCGAGGCCCCGCGCGGAAGATCTGGCGGCCGAAGGCCGGCGGGGCGCGGACGCGCTGGTCCAGCTGCTGGCCCGACCGGAGCACGTCACGATGGTCGTGTTCCTCCTGGTGGCCTGCCAGCTGGTGGAGGCCACGCTGGTCGGCATCGTGGGGAACCGCGTGCTGGGCGTGGCCGGGCTGATCCTGGCCGTGGCGGTCAACGTCGTGATCGTGTTCGTGGTGACCGAGACCGCGCCCAAGACCTGGGCGGTGCTCAACCCCGAGCGCGCCGCCTTGGCGGCTGCCCGGCCGGTCCGCCGCCTCGAGCAACTCCTGCCCCTGCGGCTGGCCACCCGGGCGCTGATCGGGCTGGCCAACGTCTTGCTGCCGGGGCGGGGCCTGCAACAGGGCCCCTTCGTGTCCTCGGAGGAGGAGCTGCTGGCGGTGGCCGAGGTGGGTGTCGAGGAGGGCGTGATCGAAGAGGACGAGCGCGCCCTCATCGAGTCGATCATCGAGTTCGGCGACACCCTGGTCCGGGAGGTCATGGTGCCCCGGCCGGACATGGTCACGGTGCGCGCCGGCTTCCGGGTGGCGGACGTGATCGAGGTCGTGCTGCTCAACGGATACAGCCGTCTGCCTGTGTGCTCTGGCACCCTGGACGACGTCGTCGGGCTGGCCTACGCCAAGGACCTCATGGCCGCCGAGCGCGACGGCAACGGCGACGCCCCGGTGGCGTCGCACATGCGCCCCGCCCGGTTCGTGCCCGAGACCAAGCGGGTGCCGGACATGCTGCGCGAGATGCAGCGGGAAAAGATCCATATGGCGATCGTGGTGGACGAGTACGGGGGAACGGCAGGGCTGGTGACGCTGGAGGACATCATCGAGGAGCTGGTGGGCGAGATCGCCGACGAGTTCGACCTGGAAGTCCCGCCGGTCGAGCAGCTGCCGGGCGGTGGCATCAGGGTGCACGGGCGGACGTCGCTCGACGAGGTCAACGACCTGCTGCACACGCGGTTCCCGGAGGGCGATTGGGACACGATCGGCGGCCTGCTCTACGACCGCATCGGCCACGTGCCCTCGGAGGGTGAGTCGGTGACGCTGGACGGCTGGCGCCTGACGGCCCAGCGCATCCAGGGCCGGCGGATCGGCCGGGTGACCATCACGCCCGAGCACCCGTCGCCCGAGCCGGCGGTGCTCCCGCCGCCCGACGAGATGACGGCTGGGCCGCGGTCGGCTCCATCACCTCCGTCATCGCCTTCGCCGGGAGGGGAGCACCATCCGGTCACTCCGATCGACCCGGATGCCGCGCCCGGGCGGGTCCCGCGGGGCGGCGACGCGGGCCAGGTGGCGGGCATCGAGGCGATCCCGTTCGGGCTCCTCGTCTTCGTGGTCGGCGCCCTCTTGATCGCGAACTTGTGGGCCGTCATCGACGCCAAGTCCGCAGTGGATGCTGCGGCCCGCGAAGCCACCCGCAGCTACGTCGAATCGCAGGTGGAAGGGACGGCAGGGCCGTCCGCCGCCGCCGACACCGCCGTCGATGCCGGCCTGGCCGCGCTGGAGGCGCGGGGTCGCGATCCGTCCCAGGCCACCGTCGAGCTCACCTCCCTGGAAGGCGTCGGCGGCCAGGTCGGCTTCACCCGCTGTGCCCGGGCCACGTTCACCGCGTCGTACCAGGTCCCGGCCCTGACCGTCCCGTGGATCGGCGGCTTCGGCGACGGTTTCACGGTGACCAGCCGCCACAGCGAGCTGGTGGATCCCTTCCGCGGCGGCGTCCCGGGTAGCGCCGAGGCCTGCGGGTGAGCGGCCGCCGGCTCCTCTCCCGGCGGCTACTGGCTTGCGGGGACCGGGGCAGCATCCTGCTCCTGGTCCCGGCCGCCTTCCTGGTCGTGATGATCCTCGCCTCCATCGCGGTCGACATGTCGCTGGTTCACCTGCGTCAGCGTCAGGCCCACAACCTCGCCTCGAGCGCCGCCAACGACACGGTCACCGCCGCCGCCAACCACCTCGCGCTGCGGGACGGCCGCGTGCAGCTGGCCCAGGCCGATGCCGAAGCCGTCGTCGGCCGCATCGTGGCCGCCAGCGACCTGGCGCCCCAGGTGGTGGGCGCCCCGGTCGTGAGGATCCGCCCCGGCGCGGTGGAGGTCGAGCTCACCGTGCGGGCCGACTACGTCTTCGCCTCGGTGGTGCCCGGCGCTCCGGACGGCACGACCGTGACCGCTACCGCCTCGGCCACTGCCGACACCACATGATCATAGGTTTTTCTTCATGACCTATTGACACTTTTCGGTCGGATTCGTCTATGTTCATGGTATGGACATGCACGTCCGGCTCGACATGGACGAAGACGGCCCCGTCGTGGTCAAGACCGCGACGCCCGCCGCCCTCGACCAGCTGCATTCGGAGATCGAGCGGCTGCGGCAGGCTGCCCATCCCGGGGTCGTGGCCATCGTCGACGTGATCGAGGTCGCCGACCCGCCCGGGTGCCAGCTGCTCACCCGCTACGCGGGCGAACCCGTCGGGGGGTGGGCCGGCACCCTGGCGAGCGTGGCCGGGCTGGGCGCGGCCGTCGCGACCACGCTGGCCGACCTGCACGGCGTCGGCATCGTGCACGGGCGCATCGACGCGAGCCACATCCTGGTTGGTGAGGACGGGCGACCGCGCCTGTGCGGGTTCTCGCACCCGAGCGGCACGGCGCCGGCCGAAGATGTGGCGGCCCTGGCCGCGGTGCTGAGCAGCCTGCTCGATCGTGCCCGACCGCCCTACGGCGGCACGCCCCGGCACCGGTGGCGCAGCGTCGGCCCGGCGGGCGACCAAGAGCGAGCGCTCCGCGTGGCGCTGCAGCGAGCCGCGGACCCGGTCGCCAGCCGGCGACCCAATGCTCGGGTGCTGGCCGATGCCATCGTGGCTGCCGTCCCCGACGCCGAGCTCCCCCCTGCGACCGCTCAGGCCCCAGCCCAGCCCGACACGCTCGAACGCATCTGGGCGGTGTCCGAGGACGGCACCGAGGCCGAGCGATGGGCTCGCGCCGTCGGCTCGGGCCCGCCCGACCTGCCGCTCGCAGAGGTGTCCACCGCGGACTGGCGAGACACGCCCGGCCCACGCGAGCACCCCCCGGCCGGTGGGTCCGGGCTCACCACCGAACGCCCGCAGCTCGCGGCCCGGGGTGGGCTCGGCGCACGCCCCCGCCCCGCCTCCGATCCTCCTTCCGCGCCCCAGAGCGGCCGGAGGCGCCTCGTCGCCGCTGTCGCCGGCATCGCCTCGGTGGTGGCGTTGACCGGCGCAGCGGCGACCCTGGTGTCGCCCGATGACAGCGCGAAGCGGGCGGCGGGCGACACGTCTCCGTGGCGGCCCGGCTGCCCCCAGGTCCCCGCCCCGGCGGCCGACATCGACGGCGACGGCTGCCCCAACCCCCTCACGGTCGACGGGGCCATGGTCACCGCCGGCGACGCCCGCTGGACGTTGGGCCAACCCGGCGATCAGGTCACACTCGGCGACTGGGACTGCGACGGCTCGGCCTCGGCCGCCCTCCTTCGCCCGCCGACGGGGGACGTCTTCGTCTTCCCCGACTGGGCCCAGTCGGGCGCCCCGGTCAGCGTGGCCCCGATCCAACGGGTGGCCGAGGCGGTGGCCATCCGCACCGAACCGGGCATCCCGCCGTGCGACACACTTGTGGTCGACCTCGCGTCCGGTCCTCCTCGCACCATCGAGGTCCCGGAGTGATGGGCGGCAGCCTGCGCTCGGCAGCCCGCCTCGCCGTCTGGACGGCAGGCCTGCTCGTCACCGGTCGCCTGCTCTACAGCGTGGGCTCCGACGACATCCGCATGCCCCTCATGTCCCTCACGGACCTCCAGAGGTGGCTGGCAGACACGCCGCCCACCACGATGGCCATAGCGGTCGTGCGGCTCGCCGCCCTGGTCGGCGTCGCCTACCTCCTGGTAGCCACGGCGCTGGCCGTCACGGCCGGCCTCATCCGGGCGCGACCCCTGGAGGCCGCGGCTCGCCGCCTCACCCCGGCGGTGGTCCACCGGATGGCAACCGGCGGGGGCGGCATGGGTCTCGCCCTGGGCGCGGCCCTGGGCAGCGTCCCGGTCCCCAACCTCGCCCCCCATCCCATCATCGCCACCGACGCCGTGGGCTCGTCCGGCCCCGAGTTGCCTGACTCCTCGCCGAACGTGGCCACGATGACCCGTCACGACCTGCACGTCGCGACCATGACCCGCATGGCCTCTCCGCCGGCCCCGGGCCCGGCCGCGACCACCGCCAGATCGGGCCCGGAGGAGACGGGCGCCACCCCAGGCCCCGGCGCCCGCTCCCCCGGGCCCACTGGTCCCGCCGGCGACGAACCGCTACCGACGGTGCTGGCGAGGATCCGTCGGACTCCGGATACTCCTGGGCCCAGCCCGCCGGCCGCGCCGCCGCCGCTCACCGCGACCATGATCCGCATCGACGGCTCGCCGGCGCCGGAGGTCGCCTCGGGAGCCTCGCCGCTCCCCCAGCCGGGCAACACGTGGGTCGTGGGTCCGGGCGACTCGTTCTGGTCCATCGCCGAGGACGTGCTCGCTTCGCCCCGCGGTGATCCACCAGGCGAGCGGGATGTGGGGCGCTACTGGCGCCGGCTCATCGACGCCAACCGGGCACGACTGGTCGATCCCGGGAATCCCGATCTGCTCGTGCCCGGGCAGGAGTTGGTCCTGCCCCCATAGTCGCCTGGTTCAGGGCGTCAGCCAGCGAGCCGTGGCCTGGTCGAACCGCTTCTCGCGGTCGCCGGGGGTGGCTGTGTCCAGGGCCTGGCCGATCGCCCGGTCGAGGGCGGACTGGCCCTCGGGGACGATCTCGTCCGCGAGGCCCAGGTCGAGCATGTCCGTGGAGCTGAGGCGAAGGCGCTCGGCTACCTCGGGGGCCTTGGCGGCATCACGCTCGAGGATGGCAGCTGCTCCCTCGGGGGCGATGACCGAGAACACGGCGTGCTCGGCCATCAACAGCCGATCGGCGTAGCTCATGGCCAGGCCTCCCCCGCTGCCGCCCTCGCCCACGCACATCGAGACCGTCGGGGTGGGACAGGCCGCCATAGCCTGGAACGTCCGGGCTATCTCGAGGGTGAGGCCATCAGCCTCGGACTCGGCTGACGGGTCTGCGCCCGGCGTGTCGATCAGCGTCACCAGCGGCAGGCCCAACCGCCCGCCGAGGGCGATGGCCCGCTGGGCCAACCGGAACCCGCCCGGGGTGGGGCGCCCGCTGCCCTGATACCGGTCGGTGGCCACCACCACGCAGCGCCGGCCGGCCACGGTGGCCAGGCCTGCACGCACCACCGGGTCGGAGCCTCGGAGCTCGCACCACGACGACGCCAGCCGGGCCGCACGGTCGATGCCTGTGGGCCGGCCGACCGTACGCGCCCGCAGGACCTCGCCCCACGCGCCGTCCACGCCAGGGTCGCGCCACGCCGGCAGCGGCCGGGTCGGCAGGGGGCGCTCGACCTGCCCCAGGGCCAGGTCCACCCACTCGGCCGCCTCGCCCGGGTGCACCAGGGCGTCGACCAGGGCGTGGCGGTACGCGCTCTCCGCCGTGTGCGAGGTCGCCGGGAGCGAGCTGCCCAGCGTCCCCTCGGCCACGCGGGGGCCGGCGAAGCCGACGACGGCGTGCTCGTACGCGGCCCGGAGGTCGACCAGCGAGCCGTACGAGGCGTAGACGCCGCCGGTCGTCGGCGAGCCGTACACGCCCACCGACAACAGCCCGGCCCGGGCATGGCGGTCGGCCGCCGAGGCGGTGCGGGCGAGCTGCACCAGCGAGACCATGCCTTCCTGCAGGCGGGCGCCTCCCGTCCTGGTCGCCACCACCATGGGCAGGCCCAGATCGCGTGCCCGGTCATAGGCCCGCACGACCCGCTCGCCCGCGGCCGCGCCCATGGTGCCGCCCAGCACCTCGAAGCGGCCCTCGATGAAGGCGTAGTGCTCGGTCCTCCCGGTGCGCACCGACTCCCCCGTCGACGCCAGGGCGCGGAGGCGCTCCTCGTAGCCCGGGAAGCCGAGCGGGTCTCCGGCGAACACGTCGGCATCCCACTCGGCGACGGCGGGGTGGAACGGCACGGTCGGACAGTCTTCACCAGGCCCGGCGCGGGCCACCAGAACGCGGGGCTAGCGGCGGGGCGATCAGCGGAGGCGGAGAGCGACCTCGTTGGCCAGCAGCCGGCCGCGGACGGTGAGGATCGCGCGGCCACCGTCGGCATCCAGGGAGACGAGGTCGGCCAGGTCGTCGACCGGCAACGACGAGGCCGGGACACCCCCGCGGGTCCGGACCGCCAGCTGGAGGGCTTCCAGGCGGCGCTCGTCCGGGTCCAGCTGCTCGCCCGCGGCCTCCGGCGACTCGCGGGCCTCGACCGCGGCGATGTAGCGCTCGGGAGTGCGCACGTTCCAGAACCGGCGCCCGGCCCGGTGCGAGTGGCCGGCGCAGCCGAAGGCCTGGTACTCGCCCATGGTCCAGTAGAGCTGGTTGTGGCGGCACTCGTGCCCGGGACGGGCCCAGTTGGAGATCTCGTACCAAGCCAGGCCGGCCGCCTCCAGGGCGGCCGCGGCCGCCAGGTACTTCTCGGCCTGGTCGTCGTCGTCCGGGTGGCGGGTCGGGTCGTCGGCCAAGGGCGTGCCGGCCTCCACGGTTAGGGCATAGGCGCTGACGTGGGGAGGCTCCAAGGCCAGGGCCTCGTCGAGGGTGCGCCGCCAGTCGTCGCGCGACTCGCCGGCAACCCCATAGATCAAGTCGAGGTTGATGGTTGGGATCCCGGAGTCGCGAACGTGATCCACCGCCCGGCGGACGTTGGTCGGGTCGTGGGTGCGACCGAGCGCCACGAGCACGTGGTCGACCATCGACTGCACTCCGAGGCTGATCCGGTTGACGCCGGCGGCGGCGTAGGTCGCGGCCAGCACCGGGGTCACCGTGTCGGGGTTGCACTCCACCGTGACCTCGCACCCCGGGGCCCGGGGCACGGCGGCCACCACGTCCATGAGGCGCTCGGGGGCCACCAGCGATGGCGTGCCGCCGCCGACGAAGATGCTCGTGGCCGCCGGCATGCCGGCGGCCACGGATCGTTCGACGTCCGTCAAGCAGGCGTCGAGATAGGACTCCTGGAGGTGGTGGCGGTCGGTCCAGGTAGCGAAAGCGCAGTAGTCACACCGGGCCGCACAGAACGGCACATGGATGTAGACGCCGAACGGCGCCGCCGCGGAGACGGGATCCTGGGCCGCGACCGCCCCTCCTCTCAGCGGACGAGGCAGAGGCCCAAGCTGTCGAGCCGGGCCGGCACCTGGTCGGGGTGGCAGTCGAGGATGCAGGCCACGGCCCGCAGATCCTCGCGCCGGATGGTGAGCATGCGACCGTTGTAGTCGCCCCGCTGCACCTGGATCATCCGCAGGTAGCGCGCCAGCATCTCGCCCTCCTGCCCGCCGAGCTGCTCGACGGCCCCGAGGTCGATGGTGACCGGGCGGTCGTCCCGCCGCGGCCCTCGCATGCGCTCGGTGAGGTCGACGACCTGCTCGTCGCCGACGGGTGAGCGGATGCCCAACTCGTCGTCGCTCGGCAGCATCTGGTCGACCGGCACCCGGTAGAACCGAGCGAGGCGCTGCAACCGCGGCACCGAGATGGCCCGCTCGCCGCGCTCGTAGGCCCCGAGGACCGAGGCTTTGAACTCGTGCTCCGACGCCGCCTCGACGTCCTGCAGGGATAGATGCTTCTGGCGTCGGATCGAGCGAAGTCGAGCCCCGACCTTCGCGGCATAGCCGCTGTCGCGGTCGACATCGACGTCAGTGTCCATGGTGTTCCTCCCTCGGCCGGTCCCCAGAAGTCCGGCCAGACCCACGCGACGCCCCCCGAGATCCTCTCCCGGGTTGGGCGTTTGCCTACTCTACGCACCATTCGACCGCGCAGACAATCACTGCGCGTGTGCCCAGAACCGCGTCTGTGGTGCTATATGACATGAAACACGCATCTAACCACGCAACGTGTTGGGATCCTTCCGTTCCGAGAGTAGTCCGTCACGAAGGGCACCCAGGATGCCACAAATCGTGATGGAAGCGGTTTCAGCTCGCAATACATAGCCTGCCAAGCGGACTCGGGGCAGTTTGGCCGCTCGCTCGGCGGGCGACCAACCGCCCTCCGGGCCCACCAGCACGACCGGCCGTGCCAACGACGGTGGGTCGCCGTCGCGGTCGGCCAACGCCGCCCCGGGCAGCGCCGCCGCCTCGGCGAAGTCGACCACCGGGCCGACGTCCGGGAGCCAGGTGCGCCGGCATTGCATGGCCGCCTCCCGGGCGATGGCCCCCAGGCGCTCCCTCTGCCGGGCGGCCTTGGCCGAGTCCCAGCGGACGACCGAGCGCTCGGCCACGAACGGGACGATGCGGTCGGCGCCCAGCTCGGTCAGCTTCTGCACCGTGAGCTCGGGCCGCTCGCCCTTGACGAGGGCGAAGGCAATGGTGATGGGGGGATCGGGCCGGGGATCGGCCCCCACCTCGCCCACCGGCTCCAGCAGCGTCGACCCCGAGAGGCGAGCGACCCGCCACCGGCCGGCGCCGTCGCCCACGGTGATCTCGGTGCCCGGCGGCAGGCGCAGCACCCGGGTCAGATGGTGGTGATCGGCATCCGACAGGCGCGGCTGGGCCAGGTCGTCGGCGAAGGTATGTGCCCGCGCCGTCACCGGGCTCGGCGCCACCGCCCCGGCTACTTGAACGCGGAGCGGAGCTTGGAGATCAGCCCGCTCACCGACGGCGCCACCGGCTCACCCCGCAGCTCCGCCAGGTGACGGATGACCTCTTCCTCCTCCTCGGTCAGCTCGGTCGGCACCGCGACCACCACCTCGATGAGCAGGTCGCCCCGCGAGCGCCGCTCCAGGTGGGGGACGCCGCGGTTGCGGAGCCGGAACGTGGTGCCGGACCCGGTCGCCCGAGGGATGTCGATCTCCTCGGTGCCGTCGAGCGTCTCGAACTGGATGGTGGCACCCAGCGTGGCCTGCGTGTACGGCAGATGCATGGTGGCGTGGAGGTCGTAGCCGTCCCGCTCGAAGCGCTCGTGGGGCTCGACCCGCAGATGGACATAGAGGTCGCCCGCCGTCCCGCCCCGAGGGCCGACCGCGCCCCGGCCCGACAGCCGCAGCGTGGAGCCCGAGTCGACCCCGGCCGGGATCTCGACGGTGTAGGTGCGCTCCTCGACCATGCGCCCCTCACCGCGGCACTCGTTGCACGGGCTGGCGATGATCTGGCCCGAGCCGCCACAGCGGGCACACGGCGACGAGGTCACCATCTGGCCGATCAGCGACTGGCGCACCCGCTGGACCTGGCCGGTGCCCTGGCACTCGTAGCAGGTCACGGGCTGGGTGCCGTCGGCCGCGCCGGTGGCGTCGCAGGCCGCGCACTCGACCGCGGTGCGCACCGACACCGGGTGCTCGCAGCCGAACACGGCCTCGGTGAACTCCAGGTCGACGACCACCTCGAGGTCGGAGCCCCGGGGTGGGCCGCTCGAGCCCCGGCCGCGGCCGCCGAAGGGGCTGCCCCCGAAGAATGCCTCGAACATGTCGCCGATGCCGCCGAACCCGAACGGGTCGCCCACGGTCGCGCCGCCGTTGGCCCCGTCGGGGCCGAAGGTGTCGTAGCGCCGGCGCTTCTCGGGATCGGACAGGACCTCGTAGGCGTGGGCGACCTGCTTGAACAGCGCCTCCGACTCGGGGTCGCCATGGCCGGTGTCGGGGTGGAGCTGGCGGGCGAGCTGGCGGAAGGCGCGCTTGATCTCTTCCTGAGTGGCGGTCCGGGAGACGCCCAACAGCTCGTAGTAGTCGGTGGCCACGATTCCCTCAGCCCTCCGTGAGCCGATCGGACAGGCGGTGGCTCACCACAGCCACAGCCGCCAGCGCCTGGGGGTAGTTCATCCGGGTGGGTCCGAGGACGCCGATGGTGCCGGCGCGCTCGCCTTCGATGTCGTAGGGGGCGACCACCAGCGCGCACTCGGCCAGCGGAGCCACACCGGTCTCGGTGCCGATGGCGACGTGCAGGCCCCGGTCGATGACGTCCCGCAGCAGCGACACGACCACGAACTGCTGCTCGAGGATGCCGAGCACCTCGCGCACGGTCTCGATGGCGTCGAAGGCCTGGGCCATGCGGGCCGCTCCCCCGACCCAGACGTGCTCGGGATCCTCGACCGGGGCGCCGGTGAGGGCGTCGATGGCCCGGGTCACGAGGACATCGGTCGGTGTGTCTCCCGTGAGGGGGACGACCGAGGCCGCGTGGCGGGCGGTGCCGGACAGGTAGGCGGCGAGGTGGGCGCCGGCGGCCGCCACACGCTCGTCCCGCGTCCCCTCGGGCAGCTCGATGGTGTGCTTCTCGACCGAGCCGTCGCTGAACACGGCGACCACCAGCGCCGCATTCGAGCTGAGGGACACGAGCTGGACGGAACGCAGCGAGGCCTCGGAGGCCACCGGCGACACCACCACGCTCGTGAGGTTGGTCAGATTGGACAGCAGCCGGCTGGTCTGGGACAGCATCTGCTCGACCTCGCCGTGCGCCCGAGCGAAGAAGTCGCGCACCTCCTCGGCCGATCGGGCCTGGAGGCGGGGCTGGCGCAGGTGGTCGACGAAGAACCGGTAGCCCTTCTCGGTGGGGACCCGGCCTGCCGAGGTGTGCGGCTGCCGCAGGTAGCCGTCGGCCTCGAGGGTCGCCATCTCGTTGCGCACGGTGGCCGACGACACATCGACGCCGGGCGCGGTGGCCACATGGCCGGACCCCACCGGCTGCGCCGTGTCGATGTATTCCTCCACGACGGCCCGGAGGATGGCCGCCTTGCGTTCGTCGAGCATGTGTCCTCGCCGGGGGAACGAGCGGCCCTTCGCGGCTGCGACCCTCGGGTAGCAGTCGATTGTACCGAGTGCTAACCGGCGAATCGGATTCGCCCCGCATTGTCTCATCGGATGGGGCATCGACTGGGAGACTGGCGCCGTGAGCTGGTGGCGGCGAGCAACCGAGGAGCGCACGGCCGGGTATCCCACCTCGGCCAACCGCGCCTCTTCGTTCCACCTCCACTGGGGCGGCTTGCCCAGGGACGCTCGCCTGGTCGAAGTGGCGGCGACGCTGGAGGTGGTCGAGGCCCCTTCGGTCCCCGAGCTGTACTTCTGGGCGCTCCAGGCCGGCTTCGCCGACGGGCGCCGCCGCCTGGGCGCCGCCCACCTGGGATTGCAGTGGTACCCGCCGCATCCGGGGTCCACCGCGGTCAACTGGGGCGGCTACGCCGACCGGGGCGGGATCCTGGAGGGGACGGAATCGTCCCTGCCCAGCGCCACCGCCAATCCCAACACCCGCGACTACACCTGGGAGGCGGGCCGGCGCTACCGCTTGGCGATCACCCCGGGATCCCGCCCGGGATGGTGGCGCGGCTCGATCGACGGGGTCACCGTGCGGGAGCTGAACGGCGGCGGGGACAACCTGACGTCCCCGGTGATGTGGTCCGAGGTGTTCGCCCGCTGTGACCACCCGTCCGTGGCCGTGCGGTGGTCCGAGCTGGCGGCGGTGACCGACGACGGCAGGGTCGTGGCGCCCGACTGGCTGAGCGTCACCTACCAGGCCAAGGCCGACGGCGGCTGCGACAACACCTCGGTGGTGGCGGACGGCCACGGGTTCGTCCAGCGCACCGCGACCGCTCGCCTCGTCCCACCCGGCGCCGTCCTGGCTGCGGGCTGACCGCAGGCTCAGTCGTCGAGGCGGAGGGCGCTGATGAACGCCTCCTGCGGGACCTCGACGCGGCCTATGTTCTTCATCCGCTTCTTGCCTTCCTTCTGCCGCTCCAGCAGCTTGCGCTTGCGGGTGATGTCGCCGCCGTAGCACTTGGCCAGCACGTCCTTGCGCTTGGCCTTGACCGTCTCCCGGCTGATGATGCGGCCGCCGATGGCAGCTTGGATGGGCACGTCGAACATCTGGCGCGGGATCAGCTCCCGCAGCTTCTCGGCCATGCGCCGGCCGTACTCGAACGCCCGGTCCTTGTGGATGATGGTGCTGAAGGCGTCGGCCGCCACCCCGTTGAGCAGCACGTCCACCTTGACCAGGTCGGAGGCCGCGTAGCCCGCGGGCTCGTAGTCGAGGCTGGCGTAACCCTGCGTGCGGGACTTCATCTGGTCGAAGAAGTCGCGCACCACCTCGGCCAACGGCATGCGGTAGACGAGCTCGATGCGCTCGGGCGACAGGTACTCCAGCTTGGACATCTCGCCCCGGCGGGCCTGGCACAGCTCCATGAGAGTGCCCGTGTAGGTGGTGGGCGTGAGGATCGTGCAGGTGAGGAACGGCTCCTCGATCCGCTCGATGCTGGCGGCCGGCGGCATGGCCGACGGGTTGTCGATCTCCAGCACCTCACCGGTGGTGGTGTGCACTTGGTAGGCGACGGAAGGCGCGGTGGCGATCAGGCTGAGGTCGAACTCCCGCTCCAGCCGCTCCCGCACGATCTCCATGTGCAGCAGGCCGAGGAAGCCACACCGGAACCCGAAGCCGAGCGCCCCCGACGTCTCGGGCTCGTAGGTGAAGCTGGCGTCGTTCAGGCGCAGCTTCTCCAGCGACTCACGCAGGTCGCTGAACTGGTCGCCGTCGATAGGGTAGAGGCCGCAGAACACCATCGGCTTGGGGTCCAGGTAGCCGGATAGCGGGCCGGCGGCGGGGCGGGCCGCCTCGGTCACCGTCTCGCCCGAACGGGCCCCGGCCACATCCTTGATCCCGGCGATGAGGTAGCCGGTCTCCCCCGGGCCCAGCATGGCCACGGGCATGTTCTCGGGGGTGCGGATGCCGATCTCGTCGGCGTCGTGGACCGCCCCGGCCTGCATGAACCGCAGCCGGCTCCCGGTCTTGAGCGCCCCGTTGACGACTCGCACGGAGGAGACCACGCCTCGATAGGGGTCGTAGTGCGAGTCGAAGATGAGGGCCTGCAGGGGAGCGTCCAGGCTGCCGGTCGGGGGCGGGACCCGCGCGATGACCGCGTCGAGCAGCTCGGGCACGCCCTCGCCGGTCTTGGCGCTGATCCTCAGGATCTGGTCGGCCGGGATGCCCAGCACCTTCTCGATCTCGGCCACGTAGCGGTCGGGGTCGGCGGCGGGCAGGTCGATCTTGTTGAGGGCGGCCACGATCTCCAGGTCGTGCTCCAGCGCCTGGTAGCTGTTGGCCAGGGTCTGGGCCTCGATGCCCTGGGCCGCGTCCACCAGCAGGATGACGCCCTCACAGGCGGCCAGCGAGCGCGACACCTCGTAGCCGAAGTCCACGTGGCCCGGCGTGTCGATCAGGTCGATCACGTGGCCCTGGTAGTCGAGCCGGACGGACTGGAGCTTGATGGTGATGCCCCGTTCGCGTTCGAGGTCCATGGAGTCGAGGTACTGGTCACGCATGTCCCGGGGGTCGACGGCGCCACAGAGCTCGAGCAGGCGGTCGGCCAGGGTCGACTTGCCGTGGTCGATGTGGGCGATGATCGAGACGTTGCGGATGCGGTCGAGATCCATAGGGGGGCCGCGCGAGCGTAGCGGGGGGTGGTCTTTCTCCCTGAAGGTGACATCGCGCCGGATCGGCCGCTAGCCTGGCTCGGCTATTCGTTCTGAAGGAGCAGGTGCCCCCGTGGCGAACATCAAGAGCCAGATCAAGCGCAACCGCCAGAACCTCGTGCACCACGAGCGCAACAAGGCTGTGCGCTCGGAGCTCAAGACCCGCACCCGCTCGGCCGTGACCGCCGCCGACACGGGCGCCGACGACGCCGACGAGCGCCTGCGCGCCGCCATCAAGCGCATCGACTCGGCCGCGGCCAAGGGCGTGATCCACCGCAACGCCGCGGCGCGGCGCAAGTCACGGCTGATGACCCGGGTCCAGCCGGCCGACGCAGCCGACAGCTGACCTTCTCCCCCGCCGACGCGGGGAGCTAGCTGGCCAAGCGGGCCAGCAGGCCGACACGGCCGATTAGGGACCACCCTCACCCGTGCCGACGCCGGGAGCTAGCGGGCCAGGCGGGCGAGGCGGGCCACCAGGACTTCGAGGACCAGATCGTCCGGCCACGCCTTGCCGCCTCGTAGGTCGATGTCGGCGCCGGCCAGGAGGTCGATGGCCTCGACCACCCGGTCGTGGCCCAGGCGTCGGGTCTGGCTGAGGGCCTTGCGGGCCGGGAAGGTCGAGCCGCGGATCCCGAGCAGCTGGGCGGCGTCCTTCTCACCGGTCACGTCCGCGCCGTCGAGCTGGAGCATGCGGGCGTAGTGGCCGTGCAGCGTCGCCATGACCTGGAGCGGGTGGCGGCCGCCGCCGCCCACCATCCGGTGGAGCTTGGCCAGCGCACCGCTGATGTCGCCCCGGTCGAGGGCGTCTGTCAGCTCCCAGGGGGGCACGCCGCCGGGCTCGCCCAGGAACGGCTCCAGGTCCTCGGGGCCGAGCCGCGCGCCGGGCCCGAAGGTTCCCACCAGGGTGCCGAGCACGCCCACCAGGCGGGGCGGGTCGTCGCCGAGCCAGGCGACCAGCCGCTCGGTAGCCGCCCGGTCGAGCCGTAGCCCGGCCGCCGCCACCTGCTCGTCCACCCAGGCCGCCAGCTTGCGACCGGGCGCTGTGTCATGGACCTGGCCACCGCTCGCCTTGACCGCGTCGAGGACGGACTTGGGGATGCGCCCGGCCCCCCATACGAGCACGAGGGACGTGGTCGGCAGCGGGTCGCCCAGGTAGGCGACCAGAGGTGCGACCTGCTCGGCGCGGGTGAAGGCGTCGAGGTCACGGCCGACCACAATGCGGCGGTCGGTGAGGAACGGCGGCGTCTGAGCTGCCTCCACCAGCGGGGCGATGCTGGCGTCGACGTTGTCGGCCGGCCGGAAGCGCTCGGCGCCCACGTCCTCCACCGCGAGGGCGGGATCCAGGTCGCCCAGCAGCGCGTGGACCAGGTCTCGGGCGGCGTCGCGCAGGATCACCTCGTCGTCGCCCCGGACCAGGTGCACGGGCGCCTCGGGCCGCACGTCGGTCACCTGTCCCCGCCTTCACGGCGAGCGGCCAGCAGGGCCGCCATGACCTCCGCCACCCGGCGGCTGCGGCGCACGTCGGCCGTTCGGATCAGGCGGCAGCCCAGCGAGACCGCCGCCGCCTCCCGGCCGACCGCCTCGGGCCCGCTCCAGCGGCTGGCATCGATGGCCAGCGGTGCACCCAGCCGGCGGGCCACGTCCCGGGCGGCGCTCACCGCGGCCAGATCGTCGACCACCACGGCGACGGCGCTTGCCTCCCCCGCGGCGTCGTCCGCCACCTCGGGAGGGACCATCACCACGTCGGCTCCCACCCGGCGCGCCGCAGCGACCTCGGCGGCGGTGGCGGCCCGCACCGCCACCGGCATGGTGCCCGCTCGGGCCACCGGCCCCGCGAGGCGGGGAGGCAGCGAGACGTCCACGAGGTCGGCCCCTGCCGATCTCACGGTGGCGGCGGTGGCGAGCACCTCGCCCTCGCGCCCGAAGCGGGGCGGGGGCACAATGCCCGCCACCAGGACGCGGGTGCGCAGGTCGATCCGCTGCCCGCCGAGCACCAGCCCGCCGCCCGACGCGGGCCACGGCGGTGGGAACGGGGCAGGCACGGGCGGGAGGATAGGCCGCCCCCGGCCCCGCGCCGACAGGGTTCGTCAGGGCACGTCGATGTGCGGGCTCTCCGCGCCGTTGCCGAGCGTGTCGATGCCGGTGGCCCAGACCGTTGCCCCATTGATGCTGGGCACATCGCCGTTGAGACACGAGGCGAAGGACTGGAAGCCCCAGCCGAAAGCGTTGGCGATGAACGGATCTGTGTCCCCGGTCTGCTGCTCCGACCCGGTGACCTCGCCCTCGGCCGGGCAGAACCAACGGAACACGATGTGGAGGCGCACGCTCAGGACCCCACTGGGATCGCTGTAGTCGGAGAGCGTGACCGCCACGAGATCGAAGTCCGGACCGGACCGTTCGCCCCTGACGGCCAACTGCGGCCCATCGGTGTCCGGCGGTGGGGGCGGCGGTCCGGGATCCGGTGGCGGCGGGGGCGGCCCGGGATCCGGCGGCGGTCCGGGATCCGGTGGTGGCAGGGAAGGCCCGGGATCCGGTGGCGGCAGCGGTCCGGGGTTGTCGGTCGTCGACGAGCTCGTCGACGTGCTGGACGAAGCGCTGGCCGACGGGCCGGTGGAATCGGTCGTGCTCGTGGTGGAGGTCGGTCCGGGGGGCGGGCGCGTGTCGGGCACCTGTCGCCGGGGAGCGCGGGCCGGGTGTTGTCCACGGTGGTCGGCGGTGCGTCGGGGCCCGCGCGGATCGCCGGGGACCGGGGGTGGCGGCGGCGGCGGGGATGGCGACGGCGCCGGGTCGGTGGGGCCAGGCGCCGCTGGTGGGCTGCCCGCGCCCGGCTCGGCCGGGCTGGCCAGCTCATTCGCGTTGGGGCGGTGGGGGGCGTTGATCACGTCCTCGGACGGATCGTCCGGGTTGTACTTGGCGACCGGGGTAACCGTGCCGTCCAGCTGGATCACGCCCGCCTTGTCGCTGTCGGGATCGTTGTAGAAGACGATGCCGTCGTGATCGAAGAGCTCGAAGTGGCCGCCGGCGATGGCCTCGGGCGTCTCGACCACGCGGCCCTCCGCGACGTCGACGACCGCCACGGTGCCCGTGGTGAAGTTGGGCACGAACACCCGGCCCTGAGACTCCAACGGGTCACCCAGGTCGTTGCCTCCCGGGAACACGGAGATGGCGACCTCCTTGCAGGCCCCCGAGTCGAGGTCACTGACCCGAAGCACGCCCTGGTCACCGGAGACCGAGTACACCCGCCGCCGGGCGGCTGATCCGCCGAAGTGGACCGTGGCGTCGCCGGGGGCGATGTCCAGGCACACCACGCGACCGGAGCCGCCGGTGTCGGTGAGGCGCCACACGGTGCGCGTGCCCCGGTCCACCACCACCGGGGAGCCACCCGCCGCCACCAGGACGGCTCCCTCGGGATGGGCGACGGCCGCGGCCCGGTCGTGCTGCTCGGCCCCGTCGAACCAGGCCAGGTCGCCACTGGACGAGCCGAGCAGCCACAACCGGCCGTCGTTGTCGACCATGCTCGATGCCACCGGTTCGGCCAGCGACTGGACGCGCCCTTCCCGATGAGCGGTGTCGCGGGGATTGGCGATGGCGACCTGACCCCGCGCCTCGTCCAAGACGTACACGGCACTGCCGGTGGCGCGGGCCGATACGTGGCCGGAAGCGCGGTCCAGCACCTGGACCGGCGGGGATGGCACGACGGTGCGAGGGTCGACGCGCACCACTGCACCCGTGTCGCCGTTGACGGCGTAGCCGACAGCGCCGTACTGGGTGGTGACCAACGACGCCGACGCAGCCCCGATGTCGACCCGGGCCTCCACCTCGCCCGAGTCGCCGTCGATCAGCGTCATGAGCCCCACCGACGAGCCCACCCAGGCACTGCCCGACCGCAGGTCGACCCGGGCGGGCGGCGTGCCCTCGCCCGCCCGCGCCACCGAGGCCACGCCGACGGACGCCACCAGGGCGATACCCGCGGCCGCGAGGCGCCGGGCCGACGATCTGGTCATCCGTCTGCGCCGGCCCTCGGTCATCGGGCCTCAGAAGGGCGACTCGAACACGGTCACCCACGACGACCAGCCGACCGCGCCCTGGCTGTCCATCGAGGACGCCCGCACCCGCCCGGAGAAGTTCTCGGCGTGGCCGTCGGAGCAGTCGCTCCAGATGCTGTACTCGGCGCTGGCACTTCCGCCTCCCTGGCTGTCGATGAAGCGGTTGAAGTCCACCCGGCGCAACAGGACGCCGTTGACGTCGACGCAGTCGTAGCTCACGTCGAGGTACAGGCTGACCTCACGCACCGACGTCTCGGCGTCCGTGGCGTCGGCCGACATGCTGATCACCGGATACACCAGCTCAGCGAGCGTCACCCGGACGCTGGGTGGCGTGTTCGGCGGTGGCGTCGGGGTTGGAGTCGGTGTGGGCGTCGGCGTCGGAGTCGGGGTCGGCGTCGGAGTGGGGGTCGGCGTCGGTGTAGGTGTCGGTGTGGGCGTTGGCGACGGGCTCGGGGTCGGGCTCGGCGCGGGTGTGGTCGGGGTCGTGTCGGGAGGCGCCGCGGTGCTGGGTGTGGTGGGAGGCGGTGTAGGAGGTGGGTGCTCGTCGGGGCGCGCCGGTCGGGTGTCCACCGGCTGGGGCGGAGGGGTGGTGGTGGGCGGAGGCGGGGGTCCCGACGTGTCGGTCGTGTCCGGCAACGCCGGGGCGTCGGGCGCCGGGGCCGGCTCCGGCTCGTCGGCGGGCGGTCGGTTGTCGACGCCTTCGGACGGGTCGGCCGGGTTGTACTTGGCCACCTCGGTGATCGTGCCGTCGAGATGGATGACGCCGGCCTGCTCGCTGTCGGGATCGTTGTAGAACACGATGCCGTCCTCGTCGAACAGCTCGAACTCGCCCTCCGCCACCGGCTCCGGGGTCACCACCACGTCGCCGTCCTCCACGTCGACCACGGCCACCGTGCCGTCCGTGTAGTTGGGCACGAACACCCGACCCTGGGACTCGAGGGGCTCTCCCAGGTCGCTGCCGCCGGGGAAGACCGGCACGGCCACGTCCTTGCAGGCGCCCGAGCCCAGGTCGCTGACCCGGAGCACGCCCTGCCGGCCAGAGATGACGTAGACCCACGGGTGCTCCTGAGCGCCGCCGAAGCGAGCGGTTTCGTCGCCCGGGGCGACGTCGAGGCACACCTCTCGGCCCAAGCGGCCGTCGCGGTCGAGGCGATGCACCGTGCGACCGCGGGGGTCGACCACCACGGGCGAGCCGCCCGCCAGCACCAGCACTGCGCCCTCGGGGCGCTGCAGGAGACCGGGGCGGTCCTGCCGCCGGTCGCCGTCGAACCATGCGAGGTCGCCGCTGGATGCTCCGAGCAGCCACAGGCGGCCCTCGTCGTCGACGACGCTGGACGCCACCGGCTCGGCCAGCGACTGGCCCTCGGCGCCCAGGCGGGACATGTCGTCGGGATCGGCGACGGCCACGCGGCCCTGCTGCTCGTCGAGGATGTACACGGCGCGGCCACCGGCGTACGCCGACACCTGCCCCGAAGGCCTCTCCAGGATCCTCACCGGGGACGAGACGACGAACGTGCGGGGATCGACCCGCACCACCGAGCCCTTGGTGCCGTCGACCGCATAGCCAACCGTGCCGTGCTGGGTGGACACCAGGGCGGGGGACTCGTCGCCCACGTCGACGCGCGCGACCACCTCGCCGGAGTCGCCGTCGATGAGGGTCATGAGGCCCACGCTGGAGCCGACCCACGCGCCGCCCGACCGCAGGTCCACCCGGGCCGCGGGCGATCCCTCCCCCGCCGCGGCCACCGCCACCACCGCGAGCGATGCGGCGACGGTGGTGACGACCGCGGCCACACGCCTGAGGGTTCGGTTCGTCGGTCGTCGACTACTCGGGCGCATCGATCACCTCGGGGGGCCGGCTGAGGCCGGGCGTCCCGGCCAGGTGCGGGGCGGGGGCGGGCGGCGGTCCCGAGGCGGGCACCCAGGGGCCGGGTGCCACACGCCCAGGGATGCGCTGCGGCGAGGGGTTAGGTCGCCGCCGCCGCCCGCCTGCCGCGATCAGGGCATCGTGTGCCGCGCTCATCGTCGCCGCCACCGGCGCACGAGGGGACGGGGGTCGATGCGCGAAGTGACGCGCCGGCGGAGCCCGCCCACCGCGTCCAGCTCGGCGCGTGCCTGGCGCTCGAGCTCCCAGGCCTGGCGGGCAGCGTCCTCAGGCGGCTCGGTGGGGGCGTATACGGCGACCGCCACCAGCATCGCCAAGGGGCGGACGGACGTGACCGATCCGTTGAACCTGGCGGTCGTGTGCGCCGCCACCTCGACCGATGTGTCGGAGGCGCGGACGTCCACACCGTGCTCGGTGAGCCGGTCGAGCGTCTCCTGCCACGCCCCCACCACCCGGTCGGCCGCCCCGCCGCCGGTGCGGCGCCGCCAGCGCCGGTTGGACTTCACCACCACCGAGACGATCGGCAACGCCGCGAGGGCCAGCAACAACACGAGGCCGCCCACGGCCGCGCCCTCGCGCAGCCTGGTCCCCGCGCCTGTCGAGTTGCGGGCGTCCGGGACGACCACCCGCGGCTCGACCGGCTCGTCGACCTGATCGCCCTCAGGCCCCTCGGTCTCGTCCGGCGCGTCGGACACGTCGTCGGCCGGGTCGTGCGCCGCGCCGATCTGCGCCAGGTCGGTGGGCTCGACCGCCACCCAGCCCCGGCCCACCAGGTTCACCTCGGGCCAGGCGTGGGCCTGGGCCTCGGTGATCACGTAGCTGCCGTCCGCCTCGGGCTGGGGCAGCAGGTAGCCGACCGCCACCCGGGTGGCGAAGCCACGCTCGCGGGCCAGCAGCGCGAACGCGGAGGCGAACTGCTCCGCGTATCCCTCCTGGTCCCGGGGCTCGCCGGTCAGCATGCGCAACAACGCGCCGTACGAATGCCCGGGAGGAGCGTCGGGCGAGTCGTCGTAGCGCACCTGGAGCAACTGGTCCCGCAGCGCCAGCAGCTCGGCGGGGTGCGAGTCGGCCAGGTCGGCCCACAGCAGTGCCAGGTTCTCCAGCTGCGGTGGGACATCTGGCGGCAGTGTCCGGTAGGGGTCGAGGACAGGGGTTGCCGCCGCCCGGAGGCCGGGCAGGTCGCCCGCGTCCGACACCATGCTGAGCGCGCCGACCTCGCTCACCACGTCATAGCTGGTCGCCCCCGGCGAAGACGACGTGCGCACGAGCGTGCCGGACGCGGGGTCGAAGCCGACCTGCTCGCCGCCGGCGTCGACCGACACCGGCCGGCCGATCACGGGCAGGAAGGGCCCGTCCAGGCCGGAAAGCGTGACCCGCTCGTGCACGATGTACACCGGCTGGGGATCGCCGACCAGGAGCGGGTCTGCCGGCAGCTCGTCCCCCGCCAACCGGTACTCGCCCGTCGCCGTCCAGTGGGCGCCGTCGTAGGCGTCGAGCGCCGCCACGCGGATGCGGTCCACGCCGTCGGGGAGGCCGTCGACGTCGAGCGTGAACATCTCGTCCGGGGACGGGGCGCTCAGCTGCGACTTGAGCTCGACGAGGGGGCTGAGCGCATCGTCGATGTCGAGCCGCTCGTCGCGGAAGTCGCGCGGGTCGAACCGGTCGCCCTCACCCAACGAGAGCCCTGCGGCGGCCAGCGGACCGGCGACAGCGAGCGCCACGACCACCGGCACCCCGAACGCGAGCTGACCGGCGCCGAGCCGGCGCTGCCCCCCGGCGGGCGAGCCCACGTCGTCGTCCACGTCGCCGGGCAGGGGCGACTGTCCCAGCTCGACGGGCTCGTCGCCGGCTTCGCGGTCGCCCGCGGCTTCCCGGACACGTTCCACCCCCGCAGCCGCCAGCCGGCCGGCGCGCACGAACACGAGCAGGAGCGCCGCCGCCAGCACCGCCGCCGTCACGCCCAAGTGGGCACGGCCTCCCGCCGCCACCAGGGCCAGGCCTACCGTGAAGCTGACTGTGGCGGGCGCCAGCGGCAGCAACGGCGATGCTGTCCGCATCGCCAGCACGGCACCGAGCGCGCTCGCGGCCCAGGTGAGGGCCACCGGGGTGATCAGCAGGTCGCCCCGGGCATCGGCCGGCAGCCCGACCGACAGCATCTGGGCCCAGCCGTCGACCACCCCATGGCCGAGCGCTGACCACGCCGCGGGGCCCGGTAGACCGCCACTGGTCTTGGCCCAGTACACGACCAGCACCGCGTACAGCGGCAGGCCGACGGCGGCGAGCACTCCGGCCCGGGAGGGCGACCACCCCCACCGATCCGCGACGAGCGCCAGCAGCGCCGGAACGGCAGCCGCACCGAGCACGGCCGGCGCGAACCGCCAACCCGAGTAGAAACCCGTGTAGACCAGTCCGCTCAGCCCGGCGACGAGTCCGCACAGGAGGATCTCGACCCCCAAGCCCCGCCGGCCC
>DASRJN010000094.1:0-10934 GCA_035649455.1 Acidimicrobiales bacterium | reverse complement strand
TGCGTCTGCACGAGATCTCCACACCGCGCGCGACACCGCTCCACGGTCCTTTCGTACCCTGACCGCCGGTGACGACGGTGCTGGTGGTGGAGGACGAGCCGGCGATCGCGGACGCGGTCGTGCGGCGGCTGCGGAGCGAGGGCTTCGAGGCCCGGTCCGTAGGCGACGGGAAGCAGGCGGTCGAGCTGTGCCGGACCACCAAGCCCGATCTGGTCGTGCTCGACCTCATGCTGCCGGGGCTCGACGGGCTGGAGGTGTGCCGGCGCATCCAGGCCGACCGGCGGGTGCCGGTCGTCATGCTCACCGCCCGCGACGACGAGACGGACCTGGTGATCGGGCTGTCGGTCGGCGCCGACGACTATGTGACCAAGCCGTTCAGCCCCCGCGAGCTGGTCGCCCGCATCCGGGCGGTGCTGCGCCGGGTCGACTACGCGGCGGAGGGCGTCGTGCTGCGCCACGAGGGCGTCTCGCTCGACCCCGCCACGCGGCTGGTCCGCCTCGACGGCGTCCAGGTCCACCTCACGCCGACCGAGTTCGACCTGCTGGCCCACCTGCTGGGCCGGCCCGGTGTCGTGTTCCGGCGGGAGCAGCTGCTGGCGGACGTGTGGGGCTACGCCGACGGCGCCGGGCCGCGCACGGTCGACTCGCATGTGCGGGCGCTTCGCCGCAAGCTGGGTGAGGACGTCGTGCGGACCGTCCACGGCGTCGGCTACGGCCTCGGGCAGGTGTCGTGAGGTCCCTCATGACCGTGGTGCGGCGGCCGCTGGACCGGGTGGGGTCGATCAAGCTCAAGCTGGGGATCGCCATCGTCGTCGCCGTCGGCGTCAGCTCGGTCGTGTCGTACGTCGGGTTCCGCCTGGGCGTGCCGATCTGGGCCCGGCCGATCATCGCCGCCACCATCGCCCTGGCGCTCGTGCAGGTGCTCGCCGCCGGCATGACGTCGCCGCTGCGGGAGATGGCGGCGGCCGCCCGGCGCATGGCCGACGGTGACTGGAGCCAGCGGGTCACCGACACCTCGGCCGACGAGGTCGGCGAGCTCGCCCGGGCGTTCAACGCCATGGCCCGGGACCTGGCGTCGGTGGACCGCATGCGCCGCGACCTGGTCGCCAACGTGTCGCACGAGCTGCGCACGCCGATCTCCGCCCTCCAGGCCCGGCTCGAGAACCTGGTCGACGGGGTCGAGGAGCCCCAGCCCGAGCTGCTCCGCTCGATGCTGGACCAGACCGAGCGGCTCGGGCGCCTCGTGGCCCAGCTGCTGGACCTCTCCCGGCTGGAGTCGGGCGCAGCGCCGCTACGCCGCGAGCGGGTCGACGCCGCTTCGCTGCTCGACGCGGTCGCCGTCGAGGCCCGGCTGGGTTCGCCGGGGCGGGAGATCGAGGTCGCGGTCGCGCCCGCCGACCTCACGGTGCGGGCCGACCCCGACCGCATCCACCAGGTGCTGGCCAACCTCACGGCCAACGCCCTGCGGTTCGGGCCGCCGCAGCGGCCGGTCCGGCTGACCGCGTCGGCGGGCGACGGCGCGGTCGTGCTCACGGTCAGCGACGAGGGGCCCGGCATCAGCGCGGCCGACGCCGAGCGGATCTTCGAGCGCTTCTACCGGGCCGACACCGCCCGCCCGACAGACGCCGGGGCCGGCCTCGGGCTGGCCATCGCCCGCTGGATCGTCGACCTCCACGAGGGCCTCATCCAGGCCGCACCGAACCATCCGGCCGGCTGCACGATGGTGGTCCGGCTGCCCTCACAGAACGGCGACACGCCATGACCGACGTGACCCCGTATCCTCCGCCCCCGCCGTACCCGCCGCCTCCCCACGCATCCCGGCCGTCGGTGCCGCGGCCGCGGGTGTGGGCGGTGCCGGCGGTGGTCGACCCCGCCCCCCGGCGGCTGGTCGCCTACGCCCTGGGGACCGCGCTCCTGCTGGAGATCGGCCTCCGGGGTGGGGCGGACAACCTCTTCGTGACCGCCGCGGTGGTCGTGGCCGTCGTCGCCCTGCTGGCGGACGGCCGCCTCCAGCGGAGGCAGGCCCGAGGGCTGGCACTCGTGGCGCTCGTCCCCGCCGGCTTCCTGGCGGTGCGGGCCAGCCCCTGGCTGATGTGGTCGAACCTGGCGCTCGTCGCCGCCTTGCTGGGCGCGGCCGTGCTGTACAGCCGGTCGGGGTCCGTGTTCGACGCCACGCCGGGCGGGCTGCTGCAACGCGCCGGGGCCGCCACCGACCGCGCCATCGCCGGCCAGGCGGTGGTGGCGGCGCTCATCCCCCGCCTGTCCGCCGGGGACCAGCGCCGGGCGGTGCGGCTCGGCACCGCGCTGCTGGTCAGCGTCCCGGTGCTGGCCATCCTGGTCGGGCTGCTGGCCTCGGCCGACGCCGTGTTCGCGTCGCTGCTCACCCCGGACGCCGACGTGGGCCCGCTCGGTGGCCACGTGGTCCTCACGCTGGTGCTGGTCCCGCTCGTGCTGGGCTTGGCCGGCGCGGCCACGAGCGCCCTCGACGACCGGCACCGCACCGGCGGGTTCGGCGTCGCCGAGGTGGCGACGATGCTGGGCCTGGCGGCGCTGGTGCTCGGCCTGTTCGCGGTGTCGCAGCTCGTGGCGCTGACCGGGGCGGGCGAGCGGCTGGTGAGCGAGGCCGGGCTGACCCCGGCGGAGTACGCCCGCAGCGGCTTCTTCCAGCTCTGCTGGGCGACCGGCGTCCTGCTCGGGTTCCTCGTGGTCGTGCGGGCCCTGGCCGCCCCGGGCGCGCTCGAAAACCGCGCGGTGAGGATCCTCGGCGCGGCCGTCCCGGGCCTGGCGCTCGGGCTGGTGGCGGTGAGCCTGCGGCGGATGGCGCTCTATGACGAGGCCTTCGGGCTCACGATGCTGCGGCTCTGGGTCGTCTTGGCGGCCATCTGGATGGGATGCGTGCTGGTCATGACCGCGGCCCGCAACGCCGGCCGTCACTCCGGCGGCCGGTGGCTCGTCGCCGGCGCCGGGATCGCCGCGCTCGTGCTCGTGGTGGGCGCGGACGTCCTCAACGCCGAGGCGTTCGTCGCCCGCCACAACATCGAGCGAGGGCGGGATGGCGCCCAGCTCGACGGCGGCTACCTGGTCGAGCTGTCCGACGACGCGGTGCCGATCATCCCCGGCGATGCCGCGCTGTCCCAGCTGCTGCCCTGCACCGGCGACAGGCACGGTGCCGCCGCCCTCAACCTGTCGGCCGCCCGGGCCGCCGACAGCCGCCGGGACGTATGCCCCGACCCCTGACAAACGTCTCATACCCTGCGCTTGCACACCGATGAGATAACGGTTAGCTTACAGATAACCGTTATCTCAGGAGGCGTTGTGCAGCGACGTTCATCGACCGCCTTGGCCGCGGCCCTGATGTTGGTAGTGGCGCTGGTGGGCGCCTGCGGTGGCGACTCGCCCGACCCCGAGGCCGGGACCGAGCCGCAGACCCGACCGGTGCGAGAGGAACCCGACGAGGCGGCGACCCCGGCCGGGTGGGAACAGGTCAAGCCCGGAGGCGACTGCCAGTGCTCCGACGGCTCCGAGTTCAGTTTCTGGGTCCGCCGGGCCGACCCGGAGAAGGTGGTCCTGTTCCTCGAGGCCGGAGGCGCGTGCTTCTCGGCCGAGACGTGCGATCCCGAGCGCGACCTGTACACCACCGCCGTCGAAGAAGGGCCGGACCGCGGGGGCGTCTTCGACTTCACCGACGAGCGCAACCCGTTCGCCGGCTACTCGGCGATCTACGTGCCGTACTGCACGGGGGACGTGCACCTCGGCACCAGGACCACCGAGTACGCGCCCGGCCTCACCGTCCACCACGCGGGCTTCGCCAACGGCACTGCCGCGCTGGACCGTCTGGCGGAAAGCTTCCCCGGCGCCAAGGAAGTGGTCGTGATGGGGCAGAGCGCGGGCTCGGTGGCCGCGCCCACCTATGGCGCGCTGGTCTCCGATCGGCTGCCGGATGCCCGGGTCACCGTGCTGGCCGACGGCTCCGGCTCCTATCCCGACGACCCCGCCTTCACCCGGGTCTTCGACGCCTGGGGCACCGCGGGCGCCGTCCCGCCGTTCAGCTTCCCCGGGCTGACCATCCAGGCCGCCGGCCACGACCCGGACATCGTGTTCGCCCGCCATGACCACGCCCGCGACGATCGCCAGGCGGTCTGGGACACGGTCCTCGGCCTGCCGGCGAGCGACCTCCTGGCCCGCATGGACGCCAACGAGGCCCAGATCGAGGCCGCGGGCGTGCCCCTCCACAGCTACACCGCCCCGGGCGAGGACCACGTCATCCTCACCGACGGCCCCTTCTACACCGAGGAGGTCGACGGCGTGGCATTCGTGGACTGGGTGACCCGCCTGGTCGCCGGCGAGCCGGTCGACGACGTCCACTGCACGGACTGCTGACCCCGGCGAGGCGTCCGACCCATCCCTAGACTTGCAGCGTGTCGGACCGGGGGTGAGTCATGGGACGCAGAGGGGTGGTGGTGGCTGCGGTCCTCGGGCTGGCCGCGGCGACGGCAGGGTTCGCCGGGCCCGCCGGGGTGGCAGGGGCGGCTCCGGTCAGCGTGACGATCGCCGGCAGCTTCCAGAGCGAGCTGGGCTGCCCGGGTGACTGGCAGCCCGAGTGCTCCCTCACGCAGCTGACGCTCGACCCGGACGACGGGGTCTGGCAGGCGAACTTCGCGCTGCCCGCCGGCACCTGGGAGTACAAGGCCGCCCTCGACGGCACGTGGGACGAGAACTACGGCGCCGGAGCCGTGCGCGACGGGCCCAACATCGGGCTGAACCTGGCGAGCCCGGCCACGGTCGGGTTCTTCTACGACCACGGCACCCACTGGGTCACCGACGACGTCACGTCGGTCATCGCCACGGTGCCGGGCAGCTACCAGAGCGAGCTCGGCTGTGCCGGCGACTGGGACCCGGCCTGCCTGCGGTCCTGGCTGCAGGACGCCGACGGTGACGGCATCGGCCGCTTCACCGCCTCCACGCTGCCGCCGGGCGAGTACGAGGCCAAGGTGGCGATCGACCAGGCATGGGACGAGAACTACGGCGCCGGCGGCGAGCCCAACGGGGCCAACATCCCCTTCACGGTCGAGGCCGGTGACGTCGTCACGTTCAGCTACGACACCGTGACCCACCTGCTCGAGATCAGCGTCGTCCCCACCGAGCCGGTCGACGACGCCGCCCTGGTCCGTGACCCGGTACGGCACCCGTTCGTGGACGAGATGCTGTACTTCGCCATCCCCGACCGGTTCGCCAACGGCGATCAGTCCAACAACTGCGGGGACTTCGCGGGCGTGTGCGTGGCCAACGACACGCAGGAGAACGTGCTCACCCACGGCTACCTGCCGAGCGACAAGGGCTACTACCACGGCGGCGACCTCAAGGGCCTGCGGCAGAACCTGCCCTACCTCGATCAGCTGGGGATCACCGCGGTGTGGGTGGGGCCGATCTACGCCAACAAGGCGGTCCAGCCCGACTCCACCAACCTGTACGGGCACTCGTCCGGCTACCACGGCTACTGGATCCGCGACTTCCTGCGGGTCGACCCGCACCTGGGCACCAACGCCGAGTTCGCCCGCCTCGTGGACGAGGCGCACGGGCGCGGCATCAAGGTGTTCATGGACATCGTCACCAACCACACCGCCGACGTCATCCAGCTGGAGGGCAACGCGGGCTACCGCAACAAGGCCGCCTTCCCATACCTCGACGCCAGCGGCCAGCCGTTCAACGACTCGGACTATGCCTACGCGGGCCAGCCCGACTACACGTTCCCCGAGGTCAACACCTCGTCTTTCCCCTACGTGCCCACGGTGCCAGCGGACGAGCCGCCGAAGAACCCGGCCTGGCTCAACGACCCGCTGCTCTACCACAACCGCGGCAACACCAGCTTCTCGGGCGAGAACTCGCTGTACGGCGACTTCTTCGGGCTCGACGACCTGTGGACCGAGCGCCGCGAGGTGGTCGAGGGGATGGTCGACATCTACTCGTTCTGGATCGACGAGTTCGGCGTCGACGGGTTCCGCATCGACACCACCAAGCACGTCAACATGGAGTTCTGGCAGCGCTTCGGGCCCGCCATCCTGGAGGAGGCCCACGAGCGCGGCATCGACGACTTCTTCGCCTTCGGCGAGGTCTTCGACCAGCAGTTCGGCTCGCCGTTCATGAGCGAGTTCTCCACCCGGGGCCGGCTGCAGGCCACCATCGACTTCGGCTTCCAGCTGGCGGCCCGCGGCTTCGCCTCGCAGGGCGCGGCCACCGACAGCCTGCGGGACTTCTTCGCCACCGACGACTGGTACACCGACGCCGACAGCAACGCGTACGCCATGCCGACGTTCCTCGGGAACCACGACATGGGGCGGATCGGCTACTTCCTCCAGCGGGTCGACCAGCCCAGCGCGGACGACGCCGAGCTGCTGGCCCGGTCGCGGCTGGCCCACGCGCTGATGTTCTTCTCCCGCGGCCAGCCCGTCGTGTACTACGGCGACGAGCAGGGCTTCACCGGCGACGGCGGCGACAAGGACGCCCGCGAGGACATGTTCGCCAACAACGTGCCCGTCTACGCCGACAACGACCTGATCGGCACCGACGAGACCAGCGCCGACGACAACTTCGACCGTGACCACCCGCTGTACCGGACGATCTCCAAGTACGCCGACCTGCGCCAGCGGTACCCCGCGCTGAGCACCGGCGCCCAGATCCACCGCTACAGCAGCGACGGGCCCGGCGTGTACGCGTTCTCGCGCGTCGACCGCGACGAGCGGATCGAGTACGTGGTGGCGCTCAACAACAGTGAGGCGCCGGCCCGCGCGGCCGTCCCCACCTACTCACCCGAGGGCGCGTCCTACAAGCTCATCTCGCCCCAGCCCGGGGGCGGAGCGCCGGTGACCGCCAGCCTCCGCACGGGGCCGGGCGGCACCCTGCCGGTGACGGTGCCCGCGCTGGGCATGGTCATCTACCAGGCGAAGGCGCCGGTGCCGGCCAGCGACGCCGCCCCCGCCATCGACATCACCAGCCTCGACCACGGGGACACCGCGGTGCTCGGCTACACCTCGATGGACGGGCAGCAGGTGCTCGACCGGGTCGAGGTGGCGGCCTCGCTCGATCGCGACACGCGGGCCGAGGTGACGTTCGCGGCCAAGGTGGGCGACGGCCCTTACGTGCCCATCGGCACCGACGACAACCCGCCCTACCGGGTGTTCTGGGACGCCAGCTCCGTGGCCGGCCAGCCCGATGCCCGGGTCTCGTTCCGGGCCATAGTGAACGACCTCTCGGGCCACCTGGCGGCCGACCAGGTCGTCGGGGTGGGCGTCGAGGTCGAACAGCCCACGGGTCCCACCACGCCCTACGCGCTGATCCACTACCAGCGGCCGGCCGGCGACTACGGCGATCACACGACCGGGAGCTCGGCCGACTTCTGGGGCCTGCACCTATGGGGCGACGCCATCGCCCCCTCCGAGGCCACCGACTGGCTCGCCCCCAAGCCGTTCCTCGGCGAGGACGAGTACGGCCGGTTCGCCTTCGTGCAACTCGCCAACGACGCCGCGCCGGTCAACTTCATCGTCCACCGGGGCGACACCAAGGACCCGGACAACAGCCCCGATCGCAGCTTCGACCCGGCCACCACGCCGGAGATCTGGCTGCGCCAGGGCGACGTCACCATCTACACGTCCCAGGCCGCGGCGGAGGGCCACGCCACCGTCCACTACGCCTGTAGCGCCTGCGGGGCGGTCACGCTCAACGGCGCGCCGGCCGACGCAACGGACGACTACGGCGCCGTCTGGCAGGTGGCCCCGCCGGACCTGGCGGCCCCGGTCACGGTCACGATCGCGGACGGCGGCACGGTCACCATCGACGCCTTGTCGTTCACGCCGACCGAGACGCCGAGCGCCTGGTTCCAGCCGGGCGAGCAGGTCGTCCACGAGTCGCGGGGGTCGGCCGAGGACTACGCGCTGATCCACTACCGGCGCCCCGCGGGCGACTACGGCGACCCCACCAGCAGCGACTTCACCAATTTCTGGGGGATGCACGTCTGGACCGGCGCCGCCGCCGAGACGGTGTGGACCGATCCCCTGCGCCCGGCGGGCCAGGACGTGTTCGGCGCCGTGTTCCGGGTGGACCTGGCGGACAACGCCGACCAGCTCGCCTACATCCTGCACCGCGGCGACACCAAGGACCCCGGGCCCGACCAGTTCCTGGTGTTCGCCCAGGACGGCCACGAAGTGTGGCAGCTGCAGGGCGCCGATCCCGAGCGACCGTACGTCGCCCCGGTCCGCGGTCCCTAGCGCCTGACGGCCTCGCGACGGGGTCGACCCGCCGATGTATCAGGCGGGGCCGCGTCGCCTCCTTCCTCCGGACAGATCCGAAGGAGGAGCAATGGTTTCTTGGGGCGGATGGGAGTCATTGGGCGGCACTGTGGTGTCGTCCCCGGAGGCGGTGGCCTGGGGGCCGGACCGCCTGGACGTCTTCGCGCTGGGCACCGACCATGCCCTGTGGCACCGGTGGTGGGACGGAACGGCCTGGGGCGGCTGGGAGTCGCTGGGCGGCACCCTCGCCTCCCCGCCGGTCGCCGTGTCGTGGGCGTCCGACCGCCTCGACGTCTTCGCGCTGGGTCTGGACCACGCCTTGTGGTACCGGTGGTGGGACGGAACGGCCTGGGGCGGCTGGGAGTCGCTGGGCGGCACCCTCACGACCCCGCCGACCGCGGTGTCCTGGGCCAAGAACCGGATCGACGTCTTCGGCACCGGCACCGACGACGCGGTCTGGCACACCTGGTGGGACGGCACCGCCTGGGGCGCCTGGGAGTCCCTCGGCGGCTCGGTGTTCTCCGAGGTGGCGGCCGTGTCCTGGGCCCAGGACCGGCTCGACCTGTTCGCCATCGGCACCGACAGCGCGCTGTGGCACCGGTGGTGGGACGGCGCCTCCTGGGGTGGCTGGGAGTCGCTGGGGGGCTCGCTGGTCTCGGAGCTGCGGGCCGTCGCCCGCCGGCCCGATCGCCTCGATGTGTTCGCCACCGGCACGGACAACGCCGTCTGGCGGCAGTCGTGGGACGGCACGCGCTGGCGGGGCTGGGAGTCACTCAGCGGCTCGGTGTTCTCGCCCACGGCGGTGGCCAGCTGGGGGCCCACGCGCCTCGACCTGTTCGCGGTCGGTGCCGACTCCGCCCTGTGGCACAACTGGTCGGCCCAGGCCGACGGCAGTGTGCGCCGCAACGTGGCCAAGGTGTCGCAGGCCGAGCGGGACAAGCTGCGCGACGCCATCCTGGCCCTCGACGCCCGCTCCCATGCCGACGGCGTCTCGCTGTGGGACAAGCAGGACCAGATCCACCAGGCGACCCACGTGCACCGGGGTCCCGCGTTCCTGCCGTGGCACCGCGAGCTGGTCAACCGGTTCGAGGCGCTGCTCCAGCAGATCGATCCGACGGTCTCGCTCCACTACTGGGACTGGACCACCGACCCTCGGGCCAGCAACAACGGCAACGGCGGCACCACCAACCTCTTCAGCACCACGTTCATGGGCAGCGCGCAAGGCCGGATGGGCGCGCCGTTCGGGTCCTTCGACAACGCCAGCGTGCTCGCCGGCAGCCGCGACCAGACCCAGAACCCGGCCGATCCGCCCCAGGAGGTGTCTCGGGCGGTGAACCCCGGTGCGCCCCCCATCGCCGGCGACACCACGATCGTCACCACCGGCGACACCCTTCCGGAGGCGGACCAGTACCCGGCGCTGCGGGGGGCGCTCGAGAGCGCCCACGACACGGTGCACGGGCACATCGGCGGCGACATCGGCTTCGCCCACACCGCGTTCGAGGACCCGTTCGTGTTCCTCCTCCACTCCAACGTCGATCGGCTGTTCGCCCGCTGGCAGCGGGCGCCGGGTCGGGAGTGGCGGCTGGATCCCGCCCGCGTCTACGGCAGCGAGGGCACGTCCCTGGTCATCAACCAGAACATGGAGCCGTGGGCCGGCGCCTCCGGGATGCGGCCCTGGGCGCCGCCCGACAACCAGCAGGTGGCCAAGAACGCCAAGCACCCGTCCATCGTCGAGCCGCCGGTCTACGAGGATTGACTACGGCACGACGACCACCGAGCAGGAAGCGTGGTGGGCGAGCTGGTGGGTCACCGAGCCGAGCAGGGCACTCGTGAGGCGTCCGTGCCCGCTGGTGCCCAGCACGACGAGGTCGGCACCGCCGCCCGCCCGCAGGAGGGCCGACGCGGTCGGGCCGTGCACGGTGCTGCCGGGAACGGTGCCGGTCAGGCCGTGCTCGGCGAGCAACTTGTCGACCAGGTCGCGCGCCTCGGCCTCGGCCGCGGCCGCCGCGACGGAGTACCCGGTGGCCGGGCCGGGCGCGGGATAGAACACCTCCCAGGCGCGGACGGGGTCGAGGTCGGCGCGGCGGAGCCGGGCCTCGCCCACCGCCCACGCAAACGCCCGCTGCCCGCTGGGCGAGGGATCGACGCCGACGACGACGCGGCTGCGGCCTGCGGCCCCGGCAGGGCCGGGCGGGTCGGAGCGGACGATGGCCAGCGGGCCGGTCAGGTGGTGGAGGCAGCCGGTGCTCACCGAGCTCAGCCAGCCGTGCAGGCGGCCGTGGCTCCGGGCGCCTACGACCAGGAGCTCGGCGCCCAGGGCCGCGGCGCGCAGCGCGTGGTCGGGGGCGTCATGCACGGTCCGCCGCTCGACGGCGTCCGGGCGCTCGACCGCCGACCAGACGGCCGCCGCGAGCCGCTCGTCCACCTGTTCCCGGCCGAACCCGGAGTCGAGGGTGTGGCCGGCGCCGGCATGCCCGGGGGCCAGGTAGCCCCACGCGAACAGAGCCACGAGCGGGACGTGGCGCAGGTCGGCCTCGCGCTGCGCCCAACGGAGGGCGACCAGGGAGTTCGGAGAGCCATCGACGCCTACGACGATCTCAGCCATACCGCCAGCATCCGTCCGAGCCTCCACCCGGCGGCAGGGGCCGTCGT
>DASRJN010000093.1:0-7921 GCA_035649455.1 Acidimicrobiales bacterium | reverse complement strand
TCGACCACGAGGCCGGCGTCCTCGAAGAGCGCGGCCACCTCGGCCGGCGGCCGGCACACGATGGGCTCGGGACCGGCGACGATGCGGTCGTGCACCCGGTTCCAGCCGTGCTTCCACCGGGGGGCCACGTCGAGGTCCTTGACGATGGCCACGCCGCCGGGGACCAGGCACCCGCCGATCGCCTTGGCCAGCGGCGCGTGGGTGTCGGACGGGAAGTGGTGGAGCGCGTCGCACACCAGGACCGCGTCATAGCTGGGCGGGAGGTCGATCTGGGTGGCGTCGCCCTCGCGCAGGCGCACCCGGGGGCTGCGCTCGACCGTCGACGCGATCAGGTCGACCTTGCGCCGGTCGAGGTCGATCCCCTCGATGTGGAGCGCGGGGTTGATCTCGGCCAGGTAGCGCTCGACCGCGCCGTAGCCGCAGCCCAGCGAGAGCATGCGGCCCTCGACCAGCGAGGCTTCCTCGCCCAGGGCGCGCAGCGGGGCGATGGCGAAGCGCGCTCCGATGAAGGCCCGGGCGCCGAGGGACGCGCCCCGGTAGCTGGCGAAGGCCCGGCGGACGGCGCGCCCGTCGACCCGCGAGGGCGACCGGCCCAGTATGCGACGGTTCAGAGTCGCCAAAGCTAGTCGCCTGCCCCCGTCGCCACCGCCACCGGGGGTGAGGTCCCGCCGGCTGCCGGGGCCGCAGGGTCGGGCTGTGCCGCGTGGGCCACCACCGCCGAGTGCCACACGAGCGCGGCGGTCCCGGCCAGCGCCGCGGTGAACAGCGCGGCGTAGAGGAGGTCGGGGCCGTAGGGCGGTGTCCAGTCGGGATGGAACAGGTAGCGCAGCGGGTTGGCGGTGCCCCCGAACCCGACGGCGTAGTGGCGAACGGCGTAGAGGAAGGCCCAGGCCTGGAGCGCGACCAGCCCGCCGAGGAGAAGCGGTCCACTGCGGCTCGGGGCCTCGGCCGGGCGCTCGGTGCCGGGGCGGGCGGCCGCGGCCGCGGTGAGCACGGCGCCCATCAGCAGGGGCAGGACGTAGCGACCCTGCCACCACACCCCGGTGTCGGGGATGCTCAGGCCCTGGCCGGAGACCAGCAGCACGATGCCGCCGCCGGCGAGGACGCCGACCGCCACGGCGGCCCGGGCCGTCGCCCGGGCCAGCGACCACGCCACCACGACGACCGCCACCGCGCCCCAGGCCAGATGCAGCGCCACCGGCGGGATCACGTCGGTCGACCCGAACACGCCCACCATGCCCCGCAGCCACCAGGGCACCAGGCCGACCGCGTCGGACAGGCCCGCCCCCGGGAACGCGCCGGTCGGCATTCGGCGCCGGAGCTCGATCAACCACGCCACGGTGGTCCCGGCCGCGACCGCGCCGGCGCCCAGCCACAGCCAGACGTCGCGCCGGGCGCGCAGGGCGCGGCGGCGTTCCGGCGACGCCAGGAGGGCGGCCACGACGATGGCGGCCACGGCGAAGACGGGGGAGAGGGGGCGGGCCACGGCCAGTGCCACCAGCGCCACGCCCGCTCGGCGCACCAGCCGGCCGTCCGGCTCGGCGGGGCCCAGGGCCAGGGCCAGCGCCGACATCCACAGGGCGAACGACGCCGCCAGCTCCAGGCCGATGCTGTTGGACGTCCCGGCGACGTAGACGACCTCGGGGGTGACGGCGACCAGTGCGGCCAGCGCCGCCAGGCGCGGCGATCGGAAGCGGCTGACCGTGACGAGGCCCGACGCCAGCAGCGCGGCGCAGATGGCCACTCCCGCCAGCCGCATCAGGTACGCGCCGGGCTGGTCGGGCGACAGCAGCGTGGGCAGGCCGATCGCCAGCGGGTAGAGCGGCGGGTTGCGGTGCTGGTTGGTGACCACCTCGACCTGGTGCGGGCCGCCGTCGAGCGAAGGGCAGTCGCCCCGCCCCGGCGGTCGGGGGACCAGCCCGTCGATCGCCTCGAACGGTTGGCCGAGGAAGCAGACGCCGGCGGCGGCCGCGTCCTGGTAGGCCTCGGGTGCGTGCACGGTGACCAGGGTGTTCCGCCAGCCGGGGACGGGGGTGCCGAGCAGCTCGCCCCGCACGGCGGCCGCCGAGCGGGCCGCCTGGCCGTCCTCGTCGTGCCCGGTCATCAGCGGGGTCCCGAGCGACCAGGCCGCGGCCGCCAGGCCGACGAGCGCGAACAGCAGCCACCACCGGCGCCTCTCGTAGCTCGTGGCGGGCGGTTGGGCCCCAGTCATGCGCCCGTCATCTTGCCCCACGCCGGGGCGCGACTCCCGCGGCGGAGGTCGGCGCCGGGATCACGGCGGCGGTGTGCGGCTTCATGTGGGCCGCGCAGCACGGGTTCGACATCACCAACAACAGCTATTTCATCGATCCGTGGGAGTTCAACTGCCGTAACGACGTGCGGCAGCGGCCCATCTGGATCGCCGTGCAGCGAGCCCTGCGCTACGCGAGCAGCCAGGGTGTGCTCACTGTCGCGTCGGCCGGCAACAGCCGGTTCGACCTGCAGCACAAGTTCATCGACGCCGGCAGCCCCGACGATGGCTCCGGCCCGGTCGAGGAGCGGCTCATCAACGGCGCCTGCCTCCCCGCCGAGGCGCCAGGGGTCGTGACCGTGTCGGCGACCGGTCCGACCAACGTGCTGTCCTTCTACTCCAGCTACGGCCACGGCGTGGTGGAGGTCGCGGCGCCGGGTGGCGACAGCCGGGTCCCGGGCACCGAGCCCAACGGGCGGGTGTTCTCGACCGTCGCCGGCAACCAATAGGGCTACCTGCAGGGCGCTCGATGGCATCCCCGCACGTCGCCGGCGTGGCCGCCCTGGTGCGGAGCCTGCACCCGGACATGTCGCCGGCCACAGTGACCGCGCAGCTGCAGCGGACGGCCGTCGCACAAGCCTGCCCGCCGGGCCGCGACTACTTCCCGCCCGGCACGACCACCCCGCAGACCTGCTACGGGGGCACGGCGAACAACGGCTTCTACGGGCATGGCCTGGTCGACGCCCTCCGGGCGGTGACCGGCTAGGCCCGACACCCGGACGCGTGGAGGCCCGAGCCCCACCGGCTCGGGCCTCCACAGTCTGTCCGCCGTCACCCGCTGTGGCGCCGCTACCACAGAAGCTAGACCTCGAACCTCAAGGAACCCTCAAGGACCGGCCTAGGCCTGGATCACCTTGGTGAGCGTCTCGCCGAGCAGCTCCACGTTCTCCGGTTCGTGGCCGTTGGCCGCCAGGTTGCAGGTGAGCCCGTCGACTCCCAGCGCGAGCACGGAGGCCATCGACTCGCCGACCTCGTCGGGATCGCCGAACACGACCGCCTGCTCGACCATCTGGCGGACGCCCGGATCGCCGAAGTCCATGCCCCGCTCGCCGACGAAGCGGGACATCGCCGCCTCGGCCAGCTCGTGCGTCGGCGCGATGCACGTGGTCCGCTGGGCGCTCACCGCGATCTCGCTGCGGTCGCGGCCGAGCCGCTCGCAGTGGGCGGCCAGGGCATCCAGCTTGCGCGGGATCTCGGCCGGCGGGCAGGTGAGGTTCGACTCGTCCGCGTACTGGGCGACGAGCCGCAGGGTCTTGCGCTCACCCGATCCTCCGATCATCACCGGGATGCGACCGACCGGCGGCGGCTGGTTCACGGCGTCCTTGGCCGTGTAGTGCTTGCCGGCGAGGGTCGGGCGCTCGTCGCGCAGCATCGGGAGGATGATCTGCAGAGCCTCCTCGAGCTTCTCGAAGCGATCGGTGAAGGTGCCGAACTCGAAGCCGAGGGCCTCGTGCTCGACGCCGAACCAACCGGCGCCGATCCCCAGCTGCGCCCGGCCGGACGACACGATGTCCAGCGCCGTCACGATCTTCGCCAGCAGCGCCGGGTTGCGGTACGTGTTGCCGGTCACCAGCGCGCCGAGCCGGACCGTGGAGGTGCGCTGCGACAGCGCGGCGAGCATCGTGTAGCACTCGACCATGTAGTTCTCGGGCGGGCCGAGCATGGGCAGTTGATAGAAGTGGTCCATGACCAGGACCGTGTCGAACCCGGAGCGGTCCGCGGCCTCGGCCTGGCGCGCCACCGCCTCGAACAGCCCGTCCGGACCGACACCGGGGTAGTTGAAGTTGGGGATCTGATAGCCGAGCCTCGTCACCGACCTACGCCTCCTCGATCACACGCCTCCGCTGACTCCGGCACGCTACGCCGTGAACCCTCCTTTTCGGCGTGGGCCGCCATCAGCATCTGACTTACTTCTAAGGCAGTTGACTTGAGAGCCGAGACGTGGTCGGCTGCATAGGCATGACACGTCCGTTGGCGTTGCGCGGCACGGTCGCGGTGGTCACCGGAGGCGGGAGCGGCATCGGTCGAGCCGCGGCCCTGTCGTTCGCCGGGCGGGGCGCCCGAGTGGCGGTCACCGACCTCTCCGTCGAGCGCGCCGAGGCCGTCGCCGGTGAGGTCGAGGCGTTCGGGTCCACCGCCATCGGCCTCGCGGTCGATGTCCGCGACGAAGCCCAGCTGGCGGCCGCGCGCGACGAGTGCCTCGCTCGCTGGGGCCGGGTCGATGTGGTGATGAACAACGTCGGGATGCTCGCGGTCGGTCCGCCCGAGTCGCTGCCGGACGAGGCCTGGCGAGCCTCCTTCGACCTGAACGTGGGAAGCATCGCCCGGAGCAACCGGGTGTTCCTGCCGGGGCTGCTGGCGCACGGGTCGGGGCACATCGTGAACACCGCGTCCGCCTCGGGCCTGCTCGCCTACGGCTTCGACCGGTTGCCGTACGTGGCGACCAAGCACGCGATCGTCGGGCTGTCCGAGGCGCTGGCCCTCTACCTCGCGCCAAGGGGCATCGGCGTGACCTGCCTGTGCCCGTCGGGCGTGATCACCAACATCCTCGAACAGATCACGGTGTACGGCGACGGCGAGCAGGCTGTGACCCCTCGGGCCCCGGACCATCGGATCGTCGATCCCGAGGTCGTCGGCGAGCTGACGGCAGACGCGGTCGAAGCCGGCAGGTTCCTCGTGCTCACCGAGCCCGCGGTCGAGGACGAGCTCCGGGCCCGCGCCGCCGATATCGAGGCGTACCTCGCCGAGCGCATCGCCGAGCAGGTCCGATGAGCTCCGAGCTGCGCGTCGGGTTCGTCGGCCTCGGATCCCAAGGCGGGCCGATGGCGAGACGCATCGCCGAGGACGGGTTTCCGACGACGCTCTGGGCCCGGCGCCCGGAGAGCCTCCTGCCGTTCGACGACACGCCCGCCGAGCCGGCGGCCAACCTCCGGGAGCTCGGGGCGGCGTCCGACGTGCTCTGTGTGTGCGTGGTCGCCGACGCCGATGTCGACCAGGTCCTGCGGGGCGATGACGGGGCCGTCGCGGGCATGTCGCCCGGCGCGATCGTCGTCGTGCACAGCACGGTTCATCCCGACACCTGCCGCCGCCTTCAGGCCGACCACCCCCGGCTGCACTTCCTCGACGCGCCCGTCAGCGGTGGTGGCCACATGGCCGAGGCCAGGCAGCTGCTGGTGATGGTCGGCGGCCCGACCGAGGTGCTCGATCGCTGCCGTCCGGTGCTGGCGACCTTCGCCGACCCGCTCCTGCACCTCGGCGCGCTCGGCGCCGGCCAGGAGGCCAAGCTCCTCAACAACGTGCTGTTCACCGCGCAGCTCGGCCTCGTGGCCGATGTCTTCGAGCTCGCGCGCGCCCGGGACCTCGATCCCACGGCCGTCGCCACCGTGCTCGCTCACGGCAGCGGCCGGAGCTACGCGGCCGAAGTGGTCGCCCGCGCCGGCATCGAGGCCATGGGCCAGGTCGCCGGGCCGCTGCTGGCCAAGGACGTCGGGATCTTCGCCGAGATCGCCGCCCCGACGGGCGGTCCGCTGATCGGCGCCGCCAGATCCGCCCTCAGGGCGATGCGCATCGCCGGGAAGGAACCCACCCCATGACCAGCGACGACATGTACCGCACGGTCATGACCGTCGATCCACCCGACGACGGCACAGCCTTCGACGTGGCCACCCGCCAGTTCCTCTTCGGCGAGGTCTGGAACCGGCCCGGGCTGTCGATCCGGGACCGCCGCATCGTCACGCTGGCGTGCGTCGCCGGCGCCGATGCCGCCAAGCCCATCGAGGACCAGGTCTACGCCGCGCTGCGGAGCGGCGACCTCACCATCGACGAGATGAACGAGATCACGCTCCACTTCGCGGTGTACTGCGGCTGGCCCAAGGCCTCGGCGCTCGAATGGTGCGTGCTCGTCCAGTGGGACCGGCTCCACCGCGAGCGGGGCGAGCAAATGCCTGCCTACCCGGTCCGGCCGAACGAGGAGCTGGGTCCCGAGGACCGCGACGAACGCATCCGCGTGGGGCAGGCGGAGTTCGAGTCGGTCAACCTCCTGCCGCCGCCTCCGCCGACCACCCCGTACTTCCACGCGGGCATCCTCAACTTCGTCTTCGGCCACGTGTGGCCGCGGCCCGGTCTCAGTCGCCGGGACCGGCGACTGGTCACGCTCGCCTGCGTCGGGCTTTCCGATGCGCAGACCCCGATCGACTCGCACGTCTCCTCGGCCCTCGGCTCGGGCGACATCACCTGGGACGAGATGCAGGAGGTCATCCTGCAGTTCAGCGCCTACTACGGCTTCGCCAAGGGCGAGGCGCTCCACGCGGCGGCCCAGCGGTGGCGGACCTCCTGACCCCGACCACCAGCACCGGGTTGCAGCTGCTGCTGACCGCCGAGCGGCTGTTCGCCCGTCACGGCATCGACGGCGTGTCGTTGCGGCAGATCGCCGGCGAAGCGGGTTCGTCCAACAACTCCGCCGTCCGCTACCACTTCGGGTCCAAGCACGACCTGTTGCACGCGATCCTGGCCTACCGCCTCCGCGACCTGGTCCAGCGCCGGAAGCTGCGCCTCGAACGAGCCGATCCGGAGGACCTGCGGGCGCGCATCGAGGCGCATCTGCTACCCCTCCTCGAGCTGGCCGAAGCACCCGACTGCAACTACGTGTCGTTCGTCGAGCAGCTCCAGCGGTCGGGCGACGAAGCCGTGTTCGCCGGCCAGCAGGAGGTCCTCCGCTCTCGCGCCGAGTTCGCGGCGGCGATGCGAGCCTTCCTGCGCGCCCTGCCCGAGCCGGCCCGGGCGGTGAGGATCGCGCAGGCCCAGGACCTCTGTGTGCACCTGGCCGCCGAGCGGGAGCGAGCCGTGGACCGGGGCGACGCGCGTCTCCCGTTCGCGCTCTACGTCAGCACCGCCGTCGACGCGGTGACCGGGCTCCTCGCGGCTCCCGCGTCCCCGGAGACGGCCGGGCTCATCTCCCGCGGGACGCCTTCGCCCGGGCGATGACCTCCTCGCGATGCGACGCGATCGAGGCACCGGTCGGCATCGCGGTCACGCCCGCGCCGTGCTCGGCGTGGATGCGGCGGGCCTCTCGGCGGGGCGTTCCGACGGTCGCCTCCCAGTCCCGGCGCATGGTGGCGACCAGGGCGCGGGGCTGCTCGGCGATGGCGTGCGCCTTGCGCAGGGCGAAGGGGACGAGCTCCTCATGGGCCACGACGTGGTTGGCGATGCCGATGCGCAGGGCGGTGGCGGCGTCGACGAAGTCGCCGGTGAGCGACATCTCGCGGGCCCACGCCTCGCCGACCCGCCGGGGCAGGTCCACGAGCACCGGGCCGGGGTAGACCCCGACCCGCAGGTGGGTGTCGGCGAAGGCCGCCCGCTCGGAGGCGACGATGAAGTCGCAGGCCAGCGCCAGCTCGAACCCGCCGGTGACCGCCGGCCCGTTCACCGCGGCGATGATCGGCACCTGCGACGACGCCGCGGCGGCGATGAAGCCGGGCAGCTCGGCCAGCGTGCCGACCCCGAGGTCCCGCAGGTCGAGCCCGGCGCAGAAGGCGGGATCCTCACCGGTCAGCACGATGCAGGCGGCATCCTGGCCGGCCGCGATGGCGTCGACGGTGGCCGTGGCCATCGCCTTGTTCATGGCATTGCGCG
>DASRJN010000092.1:0-8717 GCA_035649455.1 Acidimicrobiales bacterium | reverse complement strand
CGCGCCGGCGACGACGGCGCGCCGGAGGCCGTGCGCGCGGCGCTGGTGGCCGATCTCGGCATCGCGGCCGTGAGCGATCCGGTGGTGTCGGACGGGGGTGACAGCGCGGTGATCCAGGTGGAGCCGGGCAGCGCCCCCCAGGACGCGGCCACCGAGGCGCTGGTCCACCGGCTGCGGGACACGGTACTCCCGGCCGCGCTCGCCGGCTCGCCCGCCGAGGCGCACGTGGGCGGCCAGACCGCGATGCTCATCGACCTGAGCGCGCGCATCAACCACCGGCTGCCGTGGTTCATGGGCGCGGTGATCGGCCTGTCGTTCCTGCTGCTGATGGTCGTGTTCCGGTCGTTCGTCGTGCCCCTCAAGGCGGCCGCCATGAACGTGCTGTCGGTGGGGGCGGCCTACGGCGTCATCGTGGCCGTGTTCCAGAAGGGCTGGGGCGCCTCGCTCATCGGCGTGCACGAGTCGCTGCCCATCGTCGGCTTCCTCCCGTTCTTCGTGTTCGCCGTGCTCTTCGGGCTGTCCATGGACTACGAGGTCTTCCTGCTGTCCCGGGTGCGCGAGGAGTATCTCTCGTCCGGAGACAACACCCAGTCGATCGTGGCCGGGATCACCACCACGGCGCGGGTCATCACCTCGGCCGCGCTGGTGATGATCGCGGTGTTCGCGTCGTTCACCCTCGGGGCCGACCCGGTCCTCAAGATGTTCGGCCTCGGCTTCGCCACCGGCATCCTGGTCGACGCCACCGTCGTCCGCCTCGCGCTGGTGCCGGCGGCCCTGCAGCTCATGGGCCGGGCCAACTGGTGGCTGCCCTCCTGGCTGGACCGCCGCATCCCCCGTATCGACATCGAAGGCGAGACCCGGCTCCCGCCCGAGGAGCCTGTGCCGGCGGCCGCGTCACTGGGCGCGGCGGCCGCGTTCGAGCAGGTTGCGTCCTAGATGCGACGCTCAGCGCAGGTCGAACGCGAGGTCGAAGTGCCGGACCGCGCCGGCGAAGATGTTGGGCTCGACGTCGGGTGGGGTGACGACCCGCAGGTTGGTCCAGCGCTCGGTGAGCGCGCCGAACAGCATCCGCAGCTCGAGCCGGGCCAGGTTGGCCCCGATGCAGAAGTGGGTGCCCTGCCCGAAGGCCAGGTGGTGGTTGGGGTCCCGCCGGATGTCGAAGCGGAACGGCTCGGTGAACACCGCCTCGTCCCGGTTGGCCGACGGGTAGGCGAGCATGACCCGTTCCCCGGCCTTCACCGGCTGGTCCCGGATGTGGTCGTCGCTGACCACTCGCCGGAACATGTTGTTGAGCGGCGTGACCCAGCGGATGACCTCCTCGACGAGGCCGGGCACGAGCGCGGGGTCGGTCGCGGCCGCCTCCCACTGGTCCGGGTGGTCGGCCAGCACCGCGAGGCCCCGGGCGATGGCGGTGCGAGTGGTCTCGGCCCCTCCCGCGATGTAGAGCCCGGTCTCGTGCATCAGCCGCAACGGGTCGAAGCCGGCCTCGACCCAGGTGGAGACGAGATCGTGGGCCGGGCAGGCCGAGCGCTCGGCCGCGATGTCCTGGAGCACGGCGTTGAACTCGGTGATGGCGCCGACCACGCCGGTGAAGGCGTCGGTGTCGAGCGTGATGGCATCGGTGCGCATGAGCCGCTCCGACCAGGACTGCAGGTCCTCCCAGCGATCCTCGGGGAAGCCGATGAGGTCGGCGGTCAGCCGTGACGGCAGCTGGGCGGCCAGGTCGCGCACCACCTCCAGCCGGCCCCGGGCGGCCACCGCGTCGAGCAGCTCGTCGATGCGCTCCCGCAGGAAGTCGGCGTGCGCCTGCACCGCCCTGGGGGTGAACCGGCGGCTCACCAGCCGGCGCTGCTCCATGTGCTCGGGGTCGTCCAGGGCGATGGTGTTCGACTCCTCCATGGCGAGGTTGGCCCGGTAGGAGCCGCGGGACGTGAACACGTCGGCGCGCCGCTCGACGTCGATGATGTCGGCGTGCCGGGTCACCACCCAGTAGCCGTTGGCGTCCCGGTACACGGGTGCTTCCTGACGCGCCCAGCTGAAGAACTGGTGGACCCGGTCGAGGTCGACCCACCACTCGGGAGCGAGCAGGTTGAGCGGGGGTGCGTCCGTGGCAACCATCCCCGCACCGTACCGGTTCAGCGAGGCGGGGGAGCGGGCTGCGGGCCGCCGGCGCCGGGCCGGTTCCACTCGCTGACGCGGGTCGCGTAGGCCTGCTGCTGGGGGAGCTGGCCGGCCCGGACCATGGCCTCGTACTGCTGGCGGGCGTAGTCGGTGACCGGGTTGACCCACACGGACGTGCCGTACGCGCAGATCTCGCTCCAGGTGCCGATGGCCCCCGAATCGAAGCGCATGGACACGATGGCGTTGCCGCCGAGCGCAACGGCCTGCTGGACCATGCGGGCCATGGCCTCGTTGCGGCTCTGGGTGAGGAGCTGGGTGAACTCGGGGATCTCGCCGCCGCCGATGGCGCGGAACCCGGCGATGCATCCGGCCCCGATGTTGCGGGAGCGCACGGTGAGCCCGAAGACCTCACCCTGCACCGCGACGATCTCGTAGCCCGGGAGGTCGATGGAGGTGGTGATCAGCACGCGGCGAGGCTAGGGCCGCGTTTGCGCGGGCCGGCGGCGCGAGGCCAGGGTCACGGCATGACCGACGACGATCCGGTCGGGGGCGCCATGGCGGTCACCGATGCCTTCCTCGACAGCTTCAACGCGTGCGACGCGGCCGCCCACGCCGCCACGCTGGCCTACCCGCACGTGCGCCTGGCCAGCGGCCGGCTGCGGTTGTGGCAGGACGCGGCCGAGGCGATCCCCGCGATGGAGCAGGGCATGATGGCCCTGCGGGAGCGGGCGGGCTGGCATCACAGCGAGTGGGACCACCGGCGGGCGATCCATGCCGGCCCGGCCAAGGTGCACCTCGACGTGCAGTTCACCCGCTACCGCGAGGACGGCTCGGTCATCGGGCACTATCCGGCGGTGTACGTGATCGTCCGGGAAGGCGACCGCTGGCTGATCGCGGCCCGCTCCAGCTTCGCCCCGTAGCGGTCGGTCAGTCCTGGGCGAGGACGGGGGCGACGGGGCGGCGGGCCTGGCGCCAGGCGGGAACCGCCACGATGCCGGCGAAGACCACCGGGACGGCGAGGGCCAGCAGGATCAGGTTCGCGGTCGGCACGGGTACCTCGGGGAGGTCGCCGCCGTCCATGAGCTCCCACAGGCCGAGGCCGAGGGGGATGCCCAGCGCCACCGCCAGCGCGCTGGCGCCCAGCTGGGACACGATCAGCGCGGTGGTGGTCTGGCGGGGGGTGGCGCCCACCGACCGCAGCACCGCGTGGTTGCGGGCGCTGTCCCGCGCCGCGAACGCGGCCACGATCAGCGCGTTGATGGTGGCCAGCACCAGCAGCAAGCCCGCGGTGACCAGCACGATGGTGCGCACCTGGGCGTAGAGCGGGTCGATGCCCCCGGCGCTGGCGGCCTCGCCCGGCTCGGCGGGGGCGCTGTGGAGCAGGCCGAGGCTGGGCTTCAGCCCCATGGCCACCACCACCATGGCGACGCCCAGGGTCAGGCTGATGCCGTTGGTGAGCAGGCGGGACGGCCGCCGCCAGGCCGAGCGCAGGCCCAGCACCGCGGGGAGCGGCAGGCCGGCCGCCTGGAGCAGCCGGGCGAGGCGGCCGGGATGCCGGGGCGGCCGGGGACCGCTGCTCAGCGCCCGGACCGTGCTGTGCCGGATGCCTCGCACCGCAGGCCGGACGGTGCCCAGCACCACCGCGACCACGGCCACTGCGGCCACCAGCCCCACGCGGCCGAGCGTGAGGGGCGGGGTCTCGGTATCGCCCAGCAAGGTCACGGACGAGGCCGCCAGCCGGGGCCCGAACAGGCGCCCGATCGCCAGCCCGAGGGCGACGGCAACTGCGGCGACGGCCAGGTGCTCGCTCAACAGCGCCGCCACCACCTGGCGGGGGGTGACGCCCACCGCCTTGAGCGTGCCCACCTGGCGGGTCTGCGCGGCCATCCGGTCGACCACCAGCACCGCGGCCGTGGTCGTGGCCAGCAGCGCCAGCAGGATCGCCGCGGCCCCCAGGGTCCCGGCCACGATGTCGAGGTCGGAGTGAGAGGCGGCCCGGCGCCCCTGCCACGTCTCCGTGAACGCGACCACCGACGTGTCGGCGGGCACCTCCGTGACCTCGGGATGGGCCGAGAGGAAGGCGGCCGCGTCGTCGGGGTCGTCCAGTCGGAGCTGGAGCTCGAACCCCTCCTCGGTCAGCCCGACGTCGCGCAGCTCAGCTGCGGTGTCGGGCGTCACCCACACCTGCGCGGGCCGGCTCAGCGGGAACAGCCCGCGACTGACCGTCATGGCCACGCCGCGCACCGGGAACGGCCGGCCGTTGATGGTGACCGTGTCGCCCGCGCCGAGGTCGAGGGTGTCGGCGAGCCCGGCCTCGAGCACCACCCCGCCCCCAGAACCGAGCCACTCGCCGTCGGTGACCCGCGGCTGGTCGACCGGGGACCGGCCCGGCTCGCGCACCTCGGCGGTGAGGTCCTCGCTGCCGCCGGGCACCGCGAGCTGGCCGTACAGGTGGGTCCACGGCCCGCCTACCGCCACGACTTCGGGCGACGAGGCCAGCGCGACCGCGCGCTGCCGCAGGTCGGCGACGAGGGTGGCGTCGCCCGGGTCGTCCGGCGAGTGGTAGGCGCCGAACGAGACGTGGAACCCGTCGGTGGCCCGCCACACCCGGTTCCAGGCGCCGTCGGCACTGCCGTACACCGACATAGCCAGGCCCATGGTGCCCGTGGCTATGGTCAGCGTCACCAGCAGGAGCAGCGCCTGCCACGGGCGGCGGCGCAAGTTGCGCTGCGCCAGGCGCAGGGCGAGGGAGGCCGAACGGATCATGCGCCCCCCAGGTCCAGCAGGTCCGCGAGTGCGTTAGCGGGCACGCCCGCGCCGAGGCGGGTCTGGGCCACGATGGCGCCGTCCCGCATGGTCAGCAACCGGTCGGCGGTGGCGGCCACGCGGGCGTCGTGGGTGACGATCAGGAGCGTCTGGCCCGCGCTGCCCAGGTCGGAGAACAAGCCCAGGATCTCGCCGGTGGCGTGGCTGTCCAGGTTGCCGGTGGGCTCGTCCGCCAGCACCACCAGCGGCTCGTTGATCACCGCCCGGGCCACCGCCACCCGCTGGCGCTCGCCGCCGGACAGGCGATCGGGCAGGTGCCCGGCCCGCGCTCCGACACCCAACCGGTCGAGCAGCTCCATGGCCTGCCGCCGGGCAGTGCGGCGGCCCGTGCCCGCGAGCAGGGCCGGTAGCTCGACGTTCTCGAGGGCGGTCAGCTCGTCGACGAGGTGGAAGGCCTGGAACACGAATCCCACCATGCGGCGGCGCAGCACCGCCCACTCGGTCTCGGACAGGCCGTCGACCTGCTGGCCGCCGAGGAAGATCTCGCCCTCGTCGGGCCGGTCCAACCCGCCCAGCAGGTGGAGCAGCGTGGACTTCCCGCAGCCGCTGGGCCCCATCACCGACACGGCCTCGCCCGGCTCGACCACCAGATCCACGCCGTCGACGGCCCGCACCGGGGCGGGCTCGCCGGGATAGCGGCGCACCAGGCCCCGCGCCTCGATCACCGGACCACTGATCCCGTTCATCCCGGCCCCTTCTCCAGCCACAGCTGCTCGCACGCTTCCAGCCAGCGGATGTCGGCCTGCAGCCGGAGCGCGGCCCCCTCGATCAACAGGCCGCCCTCGGACCCGGCCGGCTCGTCCTGCGCCAGCTCCTGCAGCTCGTGCAGCTGGCGCAGCAGCTCGAGCCGCTGGCCATCCACCAGTGCCACGGGATCGGCCAGGCGGGTGAGCGCCGCCGCGACCAGCTTCAGGTGGAACTCGACCGGCGCCACCTTCGACCAGGACACGTCGGATAGCCAGGTCTCGACCTGGTCGCGGCCCGCCGGAGTCAGCTCGTACACCTTCTTGTCGGGCTGGCTGGTCTGGCCGACCGTCTCCGAGCGGACGAGGCCCGACCGCTCCAGCCGGGACAGCGTGACATACACCTGCCCGGGGTTGAGCCCCCCACCGGCCGGACCGAGCGCGGCCGCCAGCCGCGCCCGCAGCTCGTAGCCGTGGGCCGGCTCCTTGGCCAGGAGCGCCAGGATCGCATCCTTCATACCCGTTGTCTATAACAGTTAGCTACGACAGTCAAGGAATTCGATCGCCCCAGGGACGGCCGATCCCGCAGAGTGGGCGTCGTGCCCGACGAGCACCTCATCCTGCGGCCGGTCGTCCCCGAGGACGAGGACGCGTTCCGGCGTGCCCACCGGGCGTTGGCGGCCGACGGCTTCGCGTTCGGGCTCTGGTATGACGAGGACACGCCCTTCGCCCGCTACGTCGAGCGGCTCGCCGAGCAGGAGCGAGGCGAGAACTTGCCGGACAACCGAGTGCCCGGCAGCTTCCGGGTGGCCGACGTCGGTGGCGTGATCGTGGGTCGCGCCTCCATCCGCCACCGGTTGAACGACTGGCTCCTGCAGGAGGGCGGGCACATCGGCTACGGGGTGCTGCCCGAACATCGCCGGCGGGGCTATGCCACGGAGATCCTGCGCCAGAGCCTGGGCATCGTGGCCGGCCACGGCGTTGAGCGGGTGCTCGTCACCTGCGACGAGGACAACGTCGGCTCGGCCGCGGTCATCGAGCGCTGCGGGGGCGTGCTCGCCGAGGTCGGGGTGGGCCACGACGGGCAGGCATTGCGGCGGTACTGGATCGGCTGACGCCGTGCTCCCCGTGCGCCGGTAGCGTGCGGGCGTGCGCATCGGCGTGGTGTTCCCTCAGACCGAGCTCGGCGGCGACGTAGGTGCGGTGCGGGCCTACGGACAGGGCGTAGAGGCGCTGGGCTTCCGCCACCTGCTCGCCTACGACCACGTGCTGGGCGCCGACCCCGAGGCGCATGCGCCCTGGCGGGGCCCGTACAACGTCGCCACCACGTTCCACGAGCCGTTCGTCATGTTCGGCTACCTGGCCGGCGCCACCAGGCTCGAGCTGGTCACGGGGATCATCATCCTGCCCCAGCGCCAGACCGCCCTGGTGGCCAAGCAGGCCGCCGAGGTCGACCTGCTCAGCGAGGGCCGCTTCCGGCTCGGCGTCGGCCTGGGCTGGAACGCGGTGGAGTACGAGGCGCTGGGCCAGCCGTTCCACCAGCGCGGCCGGCGCCTGTCCGAGCAGATCGGGCTGCTGCGGCGGCTGTGGACCGAAGCCGTGGTGAACCACAAGGGCGAGTTCGACACCGTGACCGCCGCCGGCCTGGCCCCGCTTCCGGTGCAGCGCCCGATCCCGGTGTGGATCGGCGGGTCGTCGGATCCGGCCTACCGCCGCATCGGCCGGCTGGCCGACGGCTGGTTCCCCCAGGTCCGGCCCGGACCCGACCTCGACCGCGCTCGGGGGATCGTCGCCGAGGCGGCCGAGGCCGCGGGCCGCGACCCGGCGGCGCTGGGCCTGGAGGGCCGGGTGACCTGGGACCCCGAGGACCCCGCCCGCTTCGAGCGCCAGGTGGGCAAGTGGCGGGATGCCGGCGCCAGCCACCTCGCCATCAACACCATGGGCACCGGCCAGGCCGGGGTCGACGACCACCTGGCCGTCTTGGCCCGGGCCGCCGAGCTGGCCGGCGTTTCCCCCGCCTGATTTCACCTCATCCGCCTCCGGTTGCGGCTCCGAACTTATTGCGACACAGTCGTAGCAAGCGGCCGCCGGCCGGTAGGCGCGGGGCACGAGGAGGCGTGGTGCACATTCCCGACGGGTTCATCGACGCACCGACATCGCTGGCCGTGGGGGCCGCGGCCGCGGGTGCGCTGGTGGTCTGTGCCCGGCGCTCGGGCGACATGATGGAGGACAAGCACGCGCCGATGGCGGGCCTGGTGGCCGCCTTCATCTTCGCAGCGCAGATGATCAACTTCCCGGTGGCCGGCGGGACCAGCGGCCACCTGCTGGGCGGGGCGCTGGCCGCGATCCTGGTCGGCCCCTACCTCGGTGCGTTGTGCGTGTCCGTCGTGCTGGTGGTCCAGGCGCTGATGATCGCCGACGGCGGCCTCTCGGCCCTGGGCCTCAACGTCGTCAACATGGCGTTGGTGGGCGCCTTCGCGGGCTACGGGATCTTCCTGCTGGCCCGGCGGGTGCTGCCTGCGACCCGGGGCGGGGTGATGGCGGCGTCCGCGGTGGCGGCGTTCCTGGCCGTCGTGCTGGGCGCGCTGGCCTTCACGGCTGAGTACGCCATCGGGGGCGCGGGTGGGGCGTCGCTCACCCGGGTGGCCGGCGCCATGGTCGGCGTCCACATGCTGATCGGCGTGGGCGAAGCGCTCATCACCGCGCTCACCGTGAGCGCAGTGCTGGCCGTCCGCCCCGACCTGGTCCACGGCGCCCGGGACCTGGCCGCGAAGCCCGTGCCCGTGCCCGACCGAGCCGCCGCGGTGCGGGGCTGACGTGGCCCGCCGACGACTGGCGCTGTTCGTGGCCGCCGGGCTGGCGGTGGCCCTGGCCCTCGCGTTCTTCCTCGGCCCCGAGGCCAGTAGCGAGCCCGACGGGCTGAACCGGGTCGCCATCGATCAGGGGTTCGCCGGCGAGGAGGCCGGCCACCGCCTGGAGGAGAGCCCGCTGGCCAACTACGAGGTCAAGGGCGTGGACGACGATCGGCTGTCCACCGGCATGGCGGGCGTCATCGGCGTGACCGTCACCTTCGCGCTGGCCGGGGGC
>DASRJN010000091.1:0-17210 GCA_035649455.1 Acidimicrobiales bacterium | reverse complement strand
CGGTAGTTGTCCGCGAGGTAGGCGGCCAGCACCAGCAGGACGACGATGGCCGCCACCTGACCCGCGATCCGCAGGACGCGGACGTTGAACAGCAGGGCGGTGGCCCGACCGCCGAAGCGCCGGGCGGGCCCGCCCCCGTGGGGTGAAGGCGACGAAGGGACGTCCGGGGGAGCGGGCGGGCCCGCCCCCCCGGTCACGTCAGCCGTCACCGATCACCGGAACGGCGGGGAATAGTGCAGGCCCCCATCGGTGTGCAGGGCGTTGAGCGTTCCCTCCCGGGTCTGCTGGAGCGGCGTGTCCGGCCCCACGTTGCGGTCGTAGATCTCGCCGTAGTTGCCCACGGCCCGGATCACGTCCACGGTGAAGTCGGGATCGACACCGAAGCCGTGGTCGACCACGGCCTCCTCGCCCTCCACGTCGACCGGCTGGCCGAGGAAGCGGCGGACCGCCGGGTCGTCGCTTTCCAGCATCTCGTCGAGGTTCTCGGACGTGACGCCGAGCTCCTCGGCCTCGATGGTGGCCAGCACGACCCAGTTGACGACGTCGAACCACTCGCTGTCGCCGTCGACCACGGCCGGGCCGAGCGGCTCCTTGGAGAACGTCTCGTCCAGGATGGTGAGCGCCGCGGGGCCGCCCGAGTCGGCCGGCCAGTTGGAGCGGATGCCGGCCAGCTGGCTGCGGTCGGACGTCCAGGCGTCGCACTGGCCCGCGAGGAAGGCCTCCTGGACCTGCGCGTTCTCCTCGAAGGTCTGCGGCGTGTGCGTGATCCCGGCCATGCGGTCGGCCAGGTTCTGCTCGGTGGTGGTGCCGGCAGTCAGGCAGATCGTGGCCCCGTTCAGGGCGTCGATCGAGGTCACACCGGACGCGGCCGGCACCATCATCGCCTGGCCGTCGTAGAACGTCGTCGTCACGAAGGCGGCGCCCTCGGCACCGTCACGGGTGGACGTCCAGGTGGTGTTGCGCATGAGCACGTCGATCTCGCCGCTGGCCAGCGACGGGAAGCGCTGTTCGGGGGTGAGCGGGACGTACTCGACGGCGTCGGGGTCGCCGAGCACGGCGGCCGCCAGGGCCTTGCAGTAGTCGATGTCGAAGCCTTCGAACGTGCCGTCCTCGGTCTCGAAGCCGAAGCCCGGGACCGAGTTGTTCACCCCGCAGTTGAGCGTGCCCCGGTCGATCACGGCTGCGAGGGTGCCGTCCTCGGACTGGGACGAGCTGCTCGCTTCTTCGCTGTCGTCGCCGCTGGACTCGTCGTCGTCACCGGAGTCGTCGCTACAAGCCGCGCCGAAGATGCCGGCGACGACGAGGAGCGCGATCACCGGGAACGCGCGTGTGCGTCGGAGCATTACGGGTTTCTCCCCTTGTCGGTTTGCATCGGCAGTCAGCAGCACGCCCGCCCTGACCCCTGCAACCGGCCGCCCGTGCTGGTTGTCAGCGACCGTGACCCTAGTGACGCGTCACGGCCCGTTGTGGTGTTTTGTGTTGCAACTTGGCAACGCGGCGCCCAAGTGAGCGCGCGTTCCGTCAACGTTCGAACCTGGGGAGCGGTCTGGATCAGCAGCCGGTCGGATCAGGGCCGCATGGTGCCGTCCAGCACCTGGGTGACCAGCGCGGCCACCGGGCTGCGCTCGGCGCGGGTGAGGGTGACGTGGCCGAACAGCGGGTGGCCCTTGAGCGTCTCGATCACCGAGGCGATGCCGTCGTGGCGGCCCACCCGCAGGTTGTCGCGCTGGCCCACGTCGTGGGTGAGCACGACCCGGCTGCCCTGACCCAGGCGGCTGAGCGCGGTGAGCAGGACCGAGCGCTCCAGGTTCTGGGCCTCGTCGATGATGACGAAGCTGTCGGTCAGGCTGCGGCCCCGGATGTGGGTGAGCGGCAGCACCTCCAGCAGGCCCCGGCCCAGGACCTCGTCGATGACCTCCTGGCCGGCGATGGCCTCCAGGGCGTCGGTCACCGCCGCGCCCCACGGCATCATCTTCTCGGCCTCCGACCCGGGCAGGTAGCCCAGGTCCTGGCCGCCGACCGGGAAGATGGGCCGGAACACGATCACCCGGTGGTGGGTGCGCTGCTCCAGCACGGCCTCCAGCCCCGACGCCAGCGCCAGCACGCTCTTGCCGGTGCCCGCGGGCCCGCCCAGGCTGACGATGCCGACCTCGTCGTCGGCCAGCAGGTCCATGGCCAGGCGCTGCTCGGCCGAGCGACCGCGCACCTCGAACATCGAGCGGTCGCTGCGGGCCAGGTACACCAGCTTGTCGTCCCGCACCCGGCCGAGCGCCGACTGGCTGCCGGCGTGGAGCACGACCCCGGTGTTGCAGGGCAGCAGCCGGGCTTCGGCCAGGTCGAGGACATGGTCGGCGAACAGGGTGTCGATGTCCTCCCGCGGCACGTCGAGCTCGGCCACGCCGGTCCACGACGAGTCGCTGGCCAGCTCGTTGCGGTACTCGTCGGCCTCCAGGCCCACGATCGAGGCCTTGAGCCGCAGCGGCAGGTCCTTGGTGACGATGGTGACGTCGTAGCCCTCGGCCGCCAGGTTGCGGCCCACCGCCAGGATGCGGTGGTCGTTGCTGTCCCGGTTCAGGGCGGCCGGGAACCCCGCCAGCTCGGTGTGGTTGACCTCGACCCGCAGGGTGCCGCCCTCGTCGTTGGCGGGCATGGGCCGCAGCAGCGACCCGTGCGCCACCCGCAGGTCTTCCAACATCCGCAGCGTCTCCCGGGCAGCCCACCCCAGCTCGGGATGGTGGCGCTTGCCCTCCAGCTCGGTGAGCACGACGAGGGGGATGACCACCTCGTGCTCGGCGAAGCGCTGGAGGGCCCACGGGTCGGACAGCAGGACCGACGTGTCGAGGACGAAGGTGCGCTCGGCGTCATCGGCGCGCGCGGCTACGCGGATGGTTTCGGTCACGGAACCCCCAGGGAGATAAGGCAGCGGATCCGTGCCAGCGGGCTGGCGGCCTGTCGCACGAACGCTGCGTGGACGGGTGTGTCACCGGCCGCCAGTCAAGCGCAGGGCCGCGCCCGGAGCGCGGATGCATGACGGGATCAGGCCGGGGCCACGGTGGAGGATGCGCGGCCCGCATCGGTCACGACCACCACGTGGAGGGCGGTCGGGCCGTGTGCGCCCAGGGTGAGGAGCTGCTCGATGTCACCGGTGCGGCTCGGCCCCGTGACGAACACCAAGGATGGCGGCAGCGCATCAGAACGTGACGATATTCGCCGCAGGACGTCCGCGGGCGTGGGAACCAAAGTGTTCACAGCAACGACACACAGGTGAACCGCCGGGAGCAGGGAGGCGGTCCGGCCCCCTGCCGCCCGGCTGTCGAGCACCACGGTCCCGGTGGCGGCGATGGCGGCGGCCGCGCCCGTGACCCCGAGGCCGGCGGCCGCGGCCCGCTCGGTGGTGGCCTCGGCCACGGTGGCGCCGCGCTCGGCCAGGCGGGCGCCCACGGCCCGGGCGACGTCCTCGGCCGACGTGACCACCGGGCGGCCGTCCAGCTCGGCCACGAGGCGGTCGAGCAGGTCGTCGGGAACTTCCCTGTCCACCACGTGGCAGGTGCCCTCGGCATGGGCCACCGCCGCCGCGAAGGTGGCGACCAGGTCGTCGGGGTCGAGGTTGCGGTAGCCGGGAAGCGGGACCGGCTCGCCGGGCGCCGGCATCGGCGGCGGGACGTGGACCGGGTTGGTGAAGATGTCTCCCGCCAGCCGCGCCCGGGCCGGGGCCAGGAAGCCGGCGCGGTCGCCGTGCTCCCTGTCGCCGAGGCCGGCTCCCTGCTCTCTCACAGCCCCGCCTTCCAGCGGTCGCGGAAGCGCTCGCCCGCCGGGCGGGGGAGGGTACGGCCGTGGGCCCAGTTCCGGCCGACAGGGAGGCGCCCGGCCAGGCTGGTGGCCCAACGGGTCCAGGTGGCCGCCTTGGTCGTGGCCCGGTAGCGGCGCGGGTCCGACCAGGCCGTCGACCACGCCTTCCACGCGGCCCGCTCGGTGCGGCCTGCGTGCTCGGCCTTGCGGCGCCGCAGCGACAGCAGCAGATCCTGGAGCGGGATCTGCACCGGGCACGCGTCCATGCACGCCCCGCACAGGGTCGACGCGCCCGCGACCTCGGCCGCCTCCGGTTGGTCCGCCGCCAGCAGCGGGGTGAGCACCGCGCCCATGGGACCGGGGTAGACCCAGCCGTACGCATGGCCGCCGGTCTGGCGGTAGACGGGGCAGACGTTGAGGCAGGCCCCGCACCGGATGCAGCCGAGCATCTCGTGGTACTCGCCCGCCAGGAGCTCGCTTCGGCCGTTGTCGAGGATCACCACGTGGATCTCGTCGGGCCCGTCCACCTCGCCCTCGCCCCGCACGCCGGTCACCACGTTGGTGTACGAGGACAGGCGCTGGCCGGTGGCCGAGCGGGCGAGCAGCGCCAGCAGCAGGTCCGCCTGCGCCCAGTCGGCGGCCAGGCGCTCCATGCCCAGGACCGCGATGTGCACCCGGGGCAGAGCGGTGACCAGCCGGCCGTTGCCCTCGTTGGTGACCAGCACGATCGAGCCGGTCTCGGCCACCGCGATGTTGGCTCCGGTGATACCCACCTCGGCGGCCAGGAACACCTCGCGCAGCCGGCGGCGGGCGAAGCTGACCAGCTCGGTGGGCTCGGTCCCCAGGTCCAGGGGAGCGGCCACGGTGTCGACGAACAGGTCCTTGATCTGGTGGCGGTCGCGGTGCAGGGCGGGGGCGATGATGTGGCTGGGCGTCTCGCCCGCCAGCTGGATGATCCACTCGCCCAGGTCGGTCTCGGTGACCTCGGCGCCGGCGGCCTCGAGGGCGGGGTTGAGGTCGATCTCCTCGGTGGCCATGGACTTGGACTTGGCCACCCGGGTGGCGCCGTGGCGGGCGACGACGTCGACGATGTAGCGGCGGGCGTCCTCGGCGTTCGGCGCCCAGCACACGTACCCGCCCCGGGCCAGCACGTTGTCCGCGAACCGCTCCAGCAGGCCGGGCAGGTCGGCCAGCACCTGCTGCTTGGCGGCGCGGGCGGCGCGGCGCAGGCCGTCGGCGTCGTCGAGCTCACCCAGGCCCTCGACCCGGTGGGTGGCGAAGCGGTCGACGGCCCGGGCCACGTTGGTGCGCAGCCGGTCGTTGGCCACCGCGTCGGCCGTGCGCTGCCGTAGGGTCGTGCCCGGCAGCAGGTGACCGGTCACGCCGGCTCGCCTCCGCCCTCGGCCGGGAGGGCGGCGGCCAGCACCTCGGCCAGGTGGCGGACCGGGATGTCGTTGCCGGTGGCCTCGGCCCGGGACTGGAGGTGGAGCAGGCACGAGGTGTCGCAGCCGACCAGCATCTCGGCCGGGGGGGCGGCGGCGGCCAGGGCGCGGAGCTTCTCGTCGGCCATGGCCACCGACGCTTCCGGCAGCTTCACGCTGAACGTGCCCCCGAAGCCACAGCACCGGTCCGACCCGCTCCAGGCCACCGCCTCGCAGCCCGACACCGCGTCGACCAGCGCGCGGGGCTGGTCGACCACCCGGAGCTCGCGCAGCATGTGGCAGCTCTCGTGCAGCGCTACCGTCACTGGCCGCTCCAGGCGCAGCGGCGGCAGCTGGTCGGCCCGGGAGGCCAGGAACTCGGCCAGCTCCCGGGTGCGCTCGCCCACCCGCCGGGCCCGGGCCGCGGCGTCGTGGTCGCCCACCAGCTCGAACAACTCGGGCCAGAACAGCCGCACCATGGTGGCGCACGATCCCGCGGGCACCACGACGGCCTCGGCCCCGGCGTCGAGATCGGCCTCCAGCGCGGCCAGCGTGGCCTTCGCCACGGCGGCGGCGTCCTCGGTGAAGCCCGCGTTCCACCCCGGTTGGCCGCAGCACGTCTGGTCCAGGTTGACCCGCACCTCGCACCCGGCCGCCCGCAGCAGCCGCACGGCCGCTTCGCCCACATCGGGCGTGACCACGTCGACCACGCAGGTGATCAGCAGGGAGACGTCCACGGCGACACCCTACGGTCGCCCGTACGCTGGCGCCCCATGCCGAAGGGGCCGTGCACGTTCTGCGAGATCCTGGCCGGGCGCCTGCCTGCCCACGTCGTGCTGGACGACGAGGTGGCGCTGGCCTTCCTCGACGTCCGCCCGCTGTTCCCCGGCCACACCCTGCTGGTGCCCCGCGACCACCACGAGACCCTGGCCGACCTGCCCACCGACCTGCTCGAGCCGTACTTCGCCCGGGCCCAGCGGCTGTCGTCGGCCATGGAGGAGGGGCTCGGCAGCGTGGGGTCGTTCGTGGCCATCAACAACCGGGTGAGCCAGAGCGTGCCCCATCTCCACACCCACGTGGTGCCCCGGACGCCCAAGGACGGCCTGCGCGGCTTCTTCTGGCCCCGGGGCCGCTACGCCGACGACGCCGAGGCGGCGGAGGTGGCCGCCCGCCTGCGCGCCGCGCTGTCACGGCTCGAAGCGGACTGAGGGCTCGCCCTCGCTCACGGTGATGGTGGCGGGCACGCCCAGCAGGTCGAGCGGGTCGCCCGACCAGCCGGTCGACACCAGCGTGACCACCTCGCCTTTGGCGGGACCGGCGATGATGGTGAGCTCGACCGCCACGGCATCCCCGCGGTCCTCGGCGTCGACCACCAGCGCGTCGTAGGCCCCGTCGGCGAGGGTCATGGTCCCGGCACCGTAGCGCGGAACCCCGGATCCCCAGGTCAGCGAACACCTGGGGCCGAAGTGCTGCGCGGCGGGCACCGTCCGGGGCATGCTGGGGGCGGTGACGGCGCCCGAAACCACGGTCGGCAGGCTCCTGATCGCCGAGCCCATGCTCGGTGACCCGAACTTCGACCGGACCGTGGTCCTCATGATCGAGCACACCGACGAGGGCGCCCTCGGCGTCGTGCTGAACCGGCCCACCGAGCTGGAGGTCGGCGCCGTGCTCCACGAGTGGGCCGACCTCGCCGCGGCGCCGCCGGTGCTCTACATGGGCGGTCCGGTGGAGCAGAACGGGGTGCTCGCGCTCGGCCGGCGTCGCAAGGACGCGGGCGCCGTACCCGGCTGGACGTCCGTGCTGGGCGATGTCGGCACCGTCGACCTGCACCTCGGCCCGGAGGACGTGGCCGAGAGCCTCGACGGCATCCGCTTCTTCGCCGGCTACTCAGGTTGGGGCGGGGGCCAGCTCGAGGCCGAGCTGGAGGAAGGGGCGTGGCTGGTGGTCGACGCCAACGGCGACGACGTCTTCGCGCCCGACCCCGACACCATGTGGCGCTCGGTGCTGCGCCGCCAGGGCGGGCGCACCGCCATGCTCGAGCACTTCCCCGCCCACCCCTCGCTCAACTGACGCTGGTGGAGCGGCTTCCCCCGGAGGTCGCCGAGGTCGCGGGCCGCTACCTCGCCCAGGTCGACCAGCGGCTGCCGGGCGCGGTCGACGGCCTCTACCTGCTCGGGTCGCTGGCGCTCGACGACTACCGGCCGGGCCAGAGCGACGTCGACTTCGTGGCGGTCAGCGAGGACCCGCTCGACGACGCCGCGCTGGACGAGCTGGAGGTGATCCACGCCGATCTGCTGGCCCCGTTCCACTTCGACGGCATCTACGTCACCTACCGCGAGCTGGCGACCGACCCCGCGGGCGCCCGGACGCCCTCGGCCCACGAGGGTCGCCTGGCCCGGTCGGGCGCCTTCGAGGTCAACCCGGTCGTGTGGCACATGATGGCCCGGAAGGCGATCCCGGTGCGGGGCCCGGCGCCCGACCGGCTGGCGGTCCGGTGGGATCCCGAGGCGATGCGCAGCTGGAGCCTCGACAACCTGAACGGCTATTGGGCCGGCCTCGTGGCCCGCTGGCGGGACACGACCCCGAGCCGCGAGCTGGTCGTGCACCATTACGGGCTGCCATGGCCGGTGCTCGGGGTCTCCCGGCTGCACCACACGGTCGCCACCGCCGAGGTCACATCCAAGGCCGGCGGTGGGCGGTGGGCGCTGGACACCTTCGGGCCGCGCTGGCACCCGGTGGTCTCGACCTGCCTGGCCCTGCGGGACGGGGCGAGGGTGGAGCTCTACGGCGAGCCGGCGGCGATGTGGGGCGACGGCCTCGACTTCGCCGAGATGGTCATCGCCGACGCCCGGAGGCTGCGGGGCGTCACAGCTTCGTGATGGCCTTGAACGCCTCGCCCAGCGGGACCCCGGCCAGGGCGCCGTGCTCGGCCAGGCGGTCCCGGACCCGGGCTCGGAAGGCCTCCCGCTGGGCATCGTGGTCGGGCGACGAGGCGTCGATGTGCATGGTCGAGACCAGCTGGCTGCGGTGGGACTCCAGCGCGGCCAGCTTGCGCTCCACCTCGGCTTCGCCCACCGCCTCGACATGGTCGGGCTCATCCGCCTCGAACAGCAGCAGGGCCGAGGGCCGGTGGTGGGCGATGGCCTGCTCGGGGAAGAAGTGGGGGTCGCGGGCCGCCACCACGCCGTCGACGGTGAGGAACCCGGCATGGCGGTGGTCGGGGTGGAGCCGGTAGCGCTTCCACGGGTCGTGGCCCAGCACCACCTCGGGGGTCAGCCGCCGGATCCAGTAGGCCACCTGCCAGCGCTGGCGCACCCCGGCGTCGAGCTCGCCGTCGGGCCAGCCCAGGAACACCACCTCCCCGGTGGCGCCCAGGGCCTTGGCCGCGGCTCGCTGCTCCTCCTGGCGCTGGGCCACCAGCGCGGCGAGGTCCGGGTCGGGATCCCAGGTGCCCTTGGACCCGTCGGTGCACACCAGGTGGTGCACCACGCAGCCGGTGGCGGCCCACTTGGCCAGCGTGGCTCCGGCGCCGAACTCCACGTCGTCGGGGTGGGCGGCGATGGCCAGGGCCGACGCCGGCACGGGCAGGTCGCGCTGCATCAGGGCCGCGGCGCCCCGACCGGGCTGGGGGCGCGCGGGGGCTCGGTGGGCCACGGCAGGTCCGTCGGCAGGTCGACGTCCCACGCGAGCGCAGGGTCCCGCACCAGCCGGGCGGGCAGGCCGCAGCGGGCGGCCTCGGCCCGGTGGCGGCCGAAGGAACCGGCGCCGTAGCTGAAGCCGAAGCCGGCGCCCGTGGGCACGGCCACCACGTTGGTCCCGTCCAGGCGCCGGTCGGGGATCAGCGTGACGCCCGGGAAGTCCGCCACCCAGTCCAGCCGGGTGGCGAGCGGCAGGTCGGCGTGGGCCACGACGGCCCGGTCGACCCCGCCGGCCGCCAGTGCGGCCACGCCGTCCGCCACCGCGCCGTTCAGGCCCCGGCCCGGGCACCACACGACCCGGGCCCCGGCCGCAGTGGCCCAGTCCCGCACCTCGTCGTCGTCGCACACCACCACCGCGGGCAGCGGGTCGGCCGCGGCCAGCACCACCTCGGCCATGCGCCGGGCCAGCGCGGCGCGCTCGGCCGGGTCGAGGACGCCGGCCAGGCGGACCTTGGCCGCGCTGAACGCCTTGACCGGCACGACCACCGCCGCAGACGTCAACGCTGCCACGAGCGCGGAGCGTACCCGGGGTGGCAGCCGGCCCCACGCTCGCTCCGGGTCTGCCGCCTGGGCTGCGATTACTGTCAGCGCATGCCCATCCGTGTCGCGGTGATCGGCGCCGGGTCGTGGGGTACCACGGTGGCTGCGCTCGCCTCTCGCAATGCCCCGACCGTGCTGTGGGCCCGCCGGCCCGAGCTGGCCCTGGAGATCGCCCGCGACCACCGCAACTCCGAGTACCTCGCCGGCTTCGACCTGCCCGAGAGCCTCGTGGCCACCGGGTCGTTGGAAGAGGCGGTCAGCGGCGCCGATGTGCTGGTCATGGGCGTGCCCTCCCACGGCATGCGGGCGACGCTCCAGGAGCTGGCGGACTTCGTACGCCCCTGGGTGCCGGTCGTGAGCCTGGCCAAGGGCCTCGAGGTCGGCAGCCACATGCGCATGACCGAGGTCATCTCCGAGGAGCTGCCCGGCCACCCGGTGGGCGCCCTCACCGGTCCCAACCTGGCCCAGGAGATCCTGTCCGGCCACGCCGCCGCCACCGTGGTGGCCTTCTCCGACGACCACATCGCCAGCGAGCTGCAGCGCATCTTCGCCAGCGAGCTGTTCCGGGTCTACACCAACCCCGACGTCATCGGCTGCGAGGTGGGCGGGGCGCTCAAGAACGTGGTGGCCATCGCCTCGGGCATGGCCGACGGGCTCGGCACCGGCGACAACACCCGCGCCGCGGTCATCACCCGCGGGTTGGCCGAGCTGTCGCGCCTGGGCCTGGCCATGGGCGGCCAGCTCCTGACCTTCGCGGGGCTGGCCGGCATGGGTGACCTGGTGGCCACCTGCATCTCCCGCCAGAGCCGCAACCGCTACGTGGGCGAGCAGCTGGGCAAGGGCCGGTCGATCGACGAGATCGTGGCCGAGATGAAGATGGTGGCGGAGGGCGTGAAGACCTCCAAGGTGGTGGTGGAGGTGGCCGAGCAGTACGGCGTGGAGATGCCGATCGCGACCGAGATCTACCACGTGGTCCACGAGGGGATGCCCGCCACCGAGGCCTACCGGGGGCTGCTGCGGCGCGACCTCGGCTCCGAGCTGCACGGCATGCGCTAGTGGCCCGGTCGTCGCGTGCCCGTGCCTGGCTGCTCCGCCGGCTGTTGCGCCGCCTCCACGTGCCCGACGACGCCGTCCGCCACCTGACCACCCTGCGCCACCTGGGCCAGCCGCCCGAGCTGGCGGTGCCCCGGGAGATGATGCCGGTGGCGTCGCGCACCCTGTTCCAGGCACTGCGCTCGCGGGCAGCGACGCAGATCACCCCGGACTGGGTCGGCCCGTTCTGGATGGAGCGCCAGCTCGATCCCGCCTCGCCCGCCTTCGTGCCGCGGGGCGCGCTGCCGTTCCTCACCAACGTGACCTACCGGAACTGGACGGCCATCGGCACCCTGGACGGCCGGCGCGAGGCGATCGTCGATCCCCGGGGCCTGGTCACGCCGCCCGACGCCGGCTGGTCGCTGGACTGGTGGATCGGCGCCGACGACCGCTGGCACCTGCCGTCACGCGAGGTGGCCGTGCGCCAGCGCCTGCTGGGAGCCTCGCCGGTGGTGGAGACGGCCATGAGCATCCCCGCGGGCGACGCGGTGGCGCGGGCCTACGCGGCCCGCCGCAGCTCGGCGGAGGGCGGCGGCGAGGTGGTGGTGGTCGAGGTCGAGAACCTCTCCCGGGCACCGGTGGCGCTCGCCCTGGCGGTGCGGCCCTACACGCCCGAGGGGCTGACCGTGGTCGAGCGCATCGACCTGGCGGGCAGCACGTCCGGCACCACGGTGTCCGTCGACGGCCGCCCCGCGCTGGTGCTGCCCCGCGCCCCCGCCCGGGTCGCGGGCTCGACCCTGCGCGGCGGGGACTCGGCCGCCATGGTCATGAGCGGCGCCGCGGTCGAACGCTGGCGGGGGCCGGTGCGGGACCCTGCCGGGTTGGCCCAGGCGGCGTTCGTGTTCCCGCTGGCGCACGGGGTCACGTTGCGGGCGGTGATCCCGCTCGACGCCGATCCCGGCCCCGAGGCCAAGGCCTTCCCCGCGGTGCTGCCCCCGGCCGAGGCTGTGGCCGCGGGCTGGCGGGCCCAGGGCGACCGCGGGATGCGCCTGACGCTGCCCGACGAGCGCCTGGCCGAGGCAGTGGCCGCCAGCCGCCGCTTCCTGCTGCTGGCCCTCGACGGCGACGAGATCACCCCCGGCCCCGCCACCTACCACCGCTTCTGGTTCCGGGACGCGGCCTACATGCTCGGCGCGCTCGATCGCTACGGCTACCACGACGAGGTCAGCCGGGTGCTGGCTTCCTATCCGGCCCGGCAGCAGGGCGACGGCTTCTTCATGAGCCAGCGCGACGAATGGGACGCCAACGGCGCCGCGCTGGTCACCCTGGCCGAGCACTGGCGGCTGGGGCGCGACGCCACGCTGGCCGAAGCGCTGGCCGAGCCCGTCGCCCGTGCCGCCCAGTGGATCGAGCACGCGCGCCGGTCTCGCAAGCCCCGCGCGCTCCGCCGGTCTCACAAGTCCCGACGTGGCCGCGACCCGGACGTGGCCGGGCTGCTGCCACCGGGCCGGTCCGCCGAGCACCTCGGGCCGATCGACGTCTACTTCTGGGACGACTTCTGGGGCGTGGCCGGGCTGCGGGCGGCCGGTGACCTGCTGGACGCCGCCGGCCAGCCCGAGGCCGCAGCCGACGCTCGGGGCTTTGCCACCGCCATGTGGGCCGACGTCGAGCAGGCCCTGGCCCGCACGGCCGACCGGATCGGCACCGAGGCCATCCCGGCCGGGCCCCACCGCCGGATCGACTCGGCGGCCGTGGCGTCGCTGGCCGCCTGCGCGCCGCTCGGCCTGCTCGCCGCCGACGATCCCCGCGTGGTGGCCACGGTCGAGGCCGTGCGCGAGCGCTTCACCGCGGCCGGGGGCCGGGCCCTGTTCCACGGCATCACCCACACCGGGCTCAGCACCTACCTGACCCTCCAGCTCGCGGCGGTGGAGCTGCGGGCGGGGGACGGGCGCTGCCTCGACCGCCTGGCCTGGCTGCTCGAGGTGGCCAGCCCCACCTGGACCTGGCCCGAGGCCGTCCACCCTCACCTCGGGGGCGGCTGCATGGGCGACGGCCACCACCGCTGGGCCTCGGCCGAGCTGCTCACGTTCGTGCGCGACCTGCTGGTCCGGGAGGTGAGCGGGGTGGACGGACCGGCGGTGGCCGTCGCCTCGCTGATCCCCCAGGGCTGGTACGGGCAGGGTTGGGAGGTCCACGACGCGCCCACGGCGCACGGACGGGTGTCGTACGCCGTCCGCTGGCACGGGGACCGGGTGGCGCTGCTGTGGGAGGTCGTGCCCCACGAGGGCCACGGCCCGGTGCGGCTCACCGCTCCCGGCTTCGACCCCGGCTGGTCGACCACCGACCGGAAGGGCGAGGCCCTGCTGGGACCGGTGCCCGGGGCCGGGGAGCCGGCCCGGGCGACGGCACCGGTGGGGGCCGCGGGGCCGAGCCCCGAGCAGGGGGAGTCGTTCGGGTGAGCCCGACCCCGGGCCTCGACCCGGCGGCGCTCGGCGACGACGCGGTGCGGGTGGTCCGGGAGATGCTGGCGGCCGAGGGCGTCAGCGAGGACGATCTCGACGCCGCCCAGCAGGAGGGCACGCTGCCGCTCCTGGCGGTGGAGCGGCTGATCCTCCCCGCGGTGCCCGAGTACGACACGCAGGCGGTCACCGAGCGGACCGGCCTGAGCGCAGCCCAGATCGGCAAGCTGTGGCGCATGCTCGGCTACCCCGTGCCCCGGCCGGGCGAGCCCGCCTTCACCGAGACCGACGTCGAGCTGCTGGGGATGATCGGCCAGTTCATGATGGCCGAGCCGGCGGCCAGCGAGCTGGTGCTCCACATGAGCCGGGTGATCGGCTCGTCCATGTCCCGGGTGGCTTCGGCCCAGGTGGACGTGATCAGCGCCCGGGTGAGCGGTTCGCCGCGGCGGGGCGAGGTGGCGGGGCGGCCGGTGACCGACGAGCAGATCGTGGCCAGCGCCAGCGCGCTGCTGCCGGTCGTGCCCCGCGTGCTGGAGGCGGCCTGGCGCCGCCACCTGTTGAGCGCCGTCCGCCGCCGGCTGACCATCGCCGAGTCGGGCCAGGGCCAGCTCGGGGTGGTGGGCTTTGCCGACCTGGTGGGCTGGACGGCGCTGTCCCAGCAGGTGGGCGACGACACGCTGGCGTCGATCCTCGACCAGTTCGAGCAGCTGGCCTACGACGTGGTCACGGCCCGCGCCGGGCGGGTGGTGAAGATGATCGGCGACGAGGTCATGTTCACCGTGGACGCGGCCCGGGCCGGGGCCGAGATCGCCCTGGCGCTGTCGGCCGGAGCGCGGAGCATCGACGACCTGTCCGACCTGCGGGTGGGCCTGGCCTACGGGCCGCTGCTGGAACGGGAGAGCGACCTGTACGGCCCCACCGTCAACCTCGCCAGCCGCATCACCGGCGTGGCCTTCCCCGGGACCATCGTGGTGAACGAGGCCCTGCGGAAGGAGCTGGCCGACGACCAGCGCTACCGTCTGCGGGCCATGCGGCCCCGCTACCTCAAGGACTTCGGCCGGGTGCCCCTGTGGGTCCTCCGCGCCGCCTCCGCCGGCGACGGCCGCGCCGCCGACCGGCGCCGCGCGTGACGGTCGACCTCGCCGGCGCCCGGCGCGCCGCGGTCGAGGGGATCCTCACAGCCGCCTGGGGCGGCCCGGTCACGCTGGCGTCGGCCACCGGGCTGGCGGAGCGGGACCACGTCCTGCGCGTCGCTTCCGAGGACGGTCGTGCTGCGGTGGTCAAACTGCCGCGGCTCCCCGGCGACTACCCCTGGCCGGTCGACCCCGAGGCAGTGGCTCGGGAGTGGGCGTCTCTCGAGCACCTGGGCGCAATGGCGCCGGGCGTGGCTCCCCGCCTGCTCGGGGGCGACGGCGAGCACGGGCTGGTCGTCATGGAGGCGCTGCCCGACGTCCGGTCGCTGGACGAGTCGCTGCTCGGCGGTGACGCGGCGCAGGCCCGGGAGGACGTGCTGGCCTGGTCCCGGGCCCTGGCCCGGCTCCATGCCGGGACCAGGGGCACGGCGGCGGGGTTCGCGGCGGCCGGAGGGCGGCGAGGGTTGGCCGCGGATCGGGAGTCGTGGTGGCTGGAGCGCCTCACCGGGGCCGAGCCGGGCTTCACGGCCGTAGCCCGCGACCAGGGCGTAGACCCCGCCGCGGTGGCTGCCGACCTCGAACGGATCCGGACGGTCCTCTCCACCGTCCACGTCGCCCTGGTGCATGGCGACCCCTGCCCCGACAACGTGCTGCTCAGCGCGGCGGGGTGCCGGCTGATCGACTACGAACGGACCAGCATGGCGTCGGCCGCCCTCGACTTCGCCTACCTGCTGTCGCCTTTTCCGAGCTGCTGGTGCTTCGGCCTCCTCCCCGCCGACCTGGTGGCGGCCGCCACCTCGGCCTACGAGGACGCGGTCAGCGCCGCCGGGGTCGTGCTGGACGACGCCTGGCACCAGGCGGTCGCGGCCGCGCTGGCCCTGTTCACGGCCGTGCGAGTGGGTGACCGGCGCGGCGGTGCCCTGGACGACGGAACCACCTGGGGCACGACGACGGCCCGGCCCCGGCTGGCGGCCTGGACCGCGTCGCTGCTCGCGACCCCGGGCGCCGAGGCGTTCCCTCACCTGGTGGCGGCGGTGGCCGCGTGGCGTGACGAGCAGGGCCTCGACGGGACGGTCGAGGTGCCCGGCTACCCGGCCCTGGGGTGATCAGTCGGGGGACAGCACCGCGGTGGCGATGCCGCGGGCGCGCAAGCTGAACCCGCCGTCGAACGGCTCCCGCGGGCGTCCCCGGAGGTCGACCAGCCAGCCGCGCCGTCCCTCGATCTCCACGCGGGTCTCGGCGCCGGCCGGGTTGAACACCCGCACCACCAGGGCCTCGCCCTCGCGGGTCACGGACGCCACCTCGGCGCCGGTCACGGTCAGCCCCGATCCCTCGGAGGCCAGGTCGGCACTCGGCCCCCCGGTCGCCTCGGCCACCCGGAGCGGGACGAGCACCTCGTCGGCCAGCGCGTAGGGGTCGACGTCCCCCACCGCCACCGCGTAGCTGCGGGTGACCGGCCCTTGGAGCTGGGATCCCTCCAGCGGGATCAGCGGTCCCGCGGGCAGCGGGCGGGTGGCCATGGGGGCCTGGGACAGCATCCCGGACGAGCGCAGCAGCGTGAGCGCCAGCTCCCGGGCTCCGGCGTCGCCGAGGTCGACCAGCTCGTACTCGGTCACGCCGTCGTGGACGACGGTGAGGCCGCCCGCCTGCACGAAACGCTGGGCCGGGTACGTGGCCAGCGGCGCCTCGGTGGGGCCGCCCTCGGCCACCAGGCCGCGCTCGACGGTGCCGTAGGCGCACTCGGCCGTCGAAGTCGTCGCGGGGGAGGGCAGCGGGAAGTGAGCCCGCAGCCGGTGGTCGCGCGCCGAGTTGTCCAGCGTGACCTCGACCCGCACCGCGCGCTCGCCGGCCCGTAGCTCCAACACGGTGCGGACGTCCTGGGAGACCATGGCGTCCGACCGGCGGGCCAGGCCTTGGCCCCGGACGGGCCACCGGTAGCGGGTCGTCACCGCCACGCGGGCCCGGACCGGTCCCTGCTCGATGACGGACACCTCGACGGGGTCGGGCCGGTCGACGATGGTGTCGTCCGTGGGCGGGCACCAGTTGTAGGTGTCGCCGCAGTCGCCCCCGTCGACCAGCCGCCCGAGGCCGGGGTGGCGGTCGAGCGCGAACGTGCCGTCGGCGGCCACGGCCACGGTCACCAACCCGTTGTCCAGCACGGGCAGGTCATCGCCGCTGACGGTCACCGGCGCCCGCGCCAGGCCGTCGCCCGGGGCCCAGCCCCGCCAGCCGAACCCCGGCACCTCGGCGATGTGCGCCAGCACCGTGACCTGCTCGAGCTGGTGCACGACCAGCCTCAACTCGCCCTCGTGGCCGGTGCGGAGGGCGTCCAGCTTGGCCCGCACCTCGGCCGACACCAGCCCCGCGGTGCCCCGCCGCTCGTTGGCCACGAGCACCGTGCCGTCCTCGTCCTCGACCGCGAAGGCCGAGATGGTGGGCACCCAGTCGACCTCCTGGGCCGCGGGCACCACGATGGCGGGCGGGCCCTTGTGCACGGTTGCCCGGCCGCGCTGGGCCCGGACCAGCTGAGTGCCCGCCGGTGCCTCGGTGCCGGGCACCACCAGCTGCACCAGTCCGCCGCGGGACCGGGCGGTGGGGTTCACCACCACGGGACCGGCGTGGTCGCTGCGGCCGGCCAGGGCGGAGACGGCCCGGGTGGCCAGCCCCTCGGCGATGTCGGCGGCCTCGCCGTAGCGGACCAGCACGGCGTCGCACACGTCGTCGATCGAGCACGCGCACACCGAGTCGTGAGCCGAGTTGCGGATGACCGCCCGCCACGCCTCGTCCAGCAGGGCCCCGGGCCAGCGGTCGGGCGGCAGGAACAGCGCCGACAACGGCTCGGCCCCGGCCAGCAGCGCCCGCTCGGCCCGGGCCGAAGCCCGGCGCACGTCGACCCGGTTGGACACCACGCCCATGAGGAGGTTGGCGCGGGCGCCCGACCGCAGCTCGCCGGTCCAGCCGGCCAGCCCGTCGGTGGGCGCGGCCGCCAGGTGCTCGGCCAGCGACACGACCCGGAGGTCGTAGTCGTCCTGGATGTCGTTGGCCTCGGCCACCACCCGTCCCAGCCAGGGCTGGGGCATCTGGTGGTCGGTGCCGTTCATCCACAGCACCGGCCCGGCGATGAGGTCCCGCCACTCG
>DASRJN010000090.1:0-8636 GCA_035649455.1 Acidimicrobiales bacterium | reverse complement strand
GTGCCCTTCATCCTCATCCCCCTCGTGACCTTGCGGCCCCTGCTCCAGCTGTTCTACGAGCAGGAGCTGGGCCTCAACACCGCCGAGCGGGGCATCCTGTCGGCCACCACCGAGCCGTTCCAGCTCATCGGGCTGTTCATCGGCGTGCCCCTGGCCGCCCGGTACATGCGGGTCGACCCCACCAAGGTCGCCCCCCTGCTCGGCATCGTCGCCAGCTTCCAGGTGGTCATCATCGTCCTGCTGGTGACGACCAAGAACCTCTGGCTCGTGGTCCCCCTCCGGGCCGCGCTGGCCATGGCGCTGTCCTCGTCGCTTCCCGTCATCATCGCCACGCTCTCGCTCATCAACCCACCCCGGGTGCGCTCTCTCGGGTTCTCGCTGGTGAACCTGTTCATCCTGCCCACGCTGCTGTTGCAGCCCATCATCGGCGGCCTGGCCGACGAGTGGGGCCTGACCCGGGCCATCCTGCTGCTCGGCCCGCTGACCCTCGTCGGCGGCGTGATCCTCGCCACCACGAGCCGGTACATCGCCTCCGACATCGACAAGGTGCGCACCGCCACGGTCACCATGGCCGAGGTGCGGGCCGCCCATCGCCGGGGCGAGTCCAAGCTGCTGGTGTGCCGGCACCTGGACGTCCACTACGACTCGGTGCAGGTGCTGTTCGACGTCGATTTCGAGGTGGCCGAGGGCGAGATCGTGGCCCTGCTGGGCACCAACGGAGCCGGCAAGTCGACGCTGCTCAAGGCGATCTCCGGGCTGGTGGACCCGTCGGGCGGCGCCATCATCTACGACGGCACCGACATGACCTTCACCCCGCCGGAGGAGGTGGTGGGCCGGGGCGTCGTGCAGGTCCCCGGCGGCCGGGGGACCTTCCCGGGCCTCACGGTGGCCGAGAACCTGCGGCTGGCCGCCTGGCCCTACCAGCGCGACCCCGCGTATGTGGCCGAGTCGACCGAAGCCGTGCTGGAGCACTTCCCGACGCTGCGCGAGCGCTGGGGCGACCTGGCCGGGAACCTGTCGGGCGGCGAGCAGCAGATGCTCACCCTGGGCATGGCCTTCATCGCCAAGCCCCGGCTGCTCATGATCGACGAGCTGTCGCTGGGCCTCGCGCCCATCGTGGTCGACCGCCTGCTCAGGATCGTGGAGGCGATCCGCGCCCGCGGCACCACCGTCATCCTGGTCGAGCAGTCGGTGAACGTGGCCCTGACGCTGTGCGAGACGGCCTACTTCATGGAGAAGGGCCAGATCCGCTTCCACGGCCCCACCCGCGAGCTGCTCGACCGGCCCGAGATCCTGCGCTCGGTATTCCTGGAGGGCGCCGAGTCGCTGTCGGCCGTCCCGGCCGACCATGACGCGGCGGCCGTCCCGGCCGACCATGACGCGGCGGCCGTCGCGGCCGACCATGACGCAGCGGCCGATGCCCGGGCCGACGTCCCGATGTCCGCAATGGCCGCACGCGCCGAGCCCCGGCCCAACGGCGAGCGGGGCGAGATCGTGCTGGTGGCCGAGGGGCTGACCCGGTCCTACGGCGGGGTGCGAGCATGCAGCGACGTGTCGTTCTCGCTGGCCCAGGGTGCCATCCTCGGCGTCATCGGCCCCAACGGCGCGGGCAAGACCACGCTGTTCGACGTCGTCTCGGGCTACATGCCGCCGGACCAGGGGCGGCTGCTGTTCAAGGGCTCCGACATCACCGGGCTGAGCGCGGACGCCCGGGCCCGCCTGGGCCTGGGGCGGTCCTTCCAGGACGCGCGGCTGTTCCCCGGGCTGTCGGTGGAGGAGACCATCGCCCTGGCCCTGGAGCGCCACGTCGAGGTGCGCGACCCGTTCGCCACCGCGGTCGGCCTGCCCATGGTGCGCGAGTCGGAGGCGGCCGTCACCGAGCGGGTGGACGAGCTGATCGAGCTGGTCGGCCTCCAGGCCTACCGGGCCAAGTTCGTGCGGGAGCTGTCCACCGGCACCCGCCGGATAGTCGACCTGTGCTGCCTGCTGGCCCACGGGCCCGACGTCATGCTGTTCGACGAGCCCTCCTCCGGCATCGCCCAGCGGGAGGCGGAGGCGCTGGGGCCGATGATCCTGCGGGTCCGGCAGGCGACCGGGGCGAGCATCGTGATCATCGAGCACGACATGCCCCTGGTGCGCTCGATCTCCGACGAGATCATGGCCCTCGACCTCGGCCAGGTCATCGCCCACGACGCCCCCGACGTGGTGCTCCACGACCCCCGGGTCGTCGCCTCCTACCTGGGGACAAACGACGCCGCGGTCGCCCGCTCGGGCACCGAGGGCCTGCTCCAGAGCTCGGCGGGAGGCCCTCCGGCCGACGTCTGAGCCCTCAGGTGGCCGGTGCCGTGGTGGGCGCCGTCGTGTCCTGGGGTGGCGGGGTCGTGGTGCTGGTGGCGGTCGAACCCGATGTGTCGGGCGGATCGGTGGGCGGATCCGTCACGTCCGGCGGCGTGGTCGTGGACGTGGAGGTCGAGGTGGTCGGGGCCGGGTCCGTCCCCGGAACCGACAGCGCGCTGTCCGCCGCCGCCCCCGGGTCCGGCGTCGTCGGGACCGAGGTGTCCACGGCCGCCTCCACCGCCGCGGGAGCGATGGCGGCGTGTCGCGGCCCGCTCGGGGCCGGTGCCCCGGTGGTCGCCGGGGCCGTGGTCGTCGGGTCGGCCGCGGGCTGGGCCTCGGCCGCGGGCGGGTCGAACCCCGTGGGATCGGCACCCACCCCGACGAGGTGGCTGGCCACACCGCCGAGGAGCGCCACGGCGGCGGCCGCGGCCAGCACCACCTGGCGGCGACGCCGCGGGCGCGTCCGCTCGACCGCGAGGAGTCGCCCGGTGCCGTCCCCCGGCAGGCTGAGCGCCGCGGTGAGGCCCACGGTGTCCTCCCCCGCCCAGCCGACCGCCGCGGCCAGCCGCGTGGCCGCCGTTCCCGCACCGGCCGGCGCCTCCGCGATCGTCGCGAGGGCCGATCGCACGGCCGCCACCCCGGGCCGCCGCGCCGGGTCCTTGACCAGCAGCGCGTCGATCACCGGGGTCAGGGCCCCCGGGCGGCTGGGGGGCCGCGGCATCCCGTGCACCACGGCCGAGACCGTGGCCTGGGCCGATCCCGCGGCGAACGGCGGCACGCCCTCGACCGCGAAGTAGAGCAGCGCCCCCAGCGCCCACAGGTCGGCCTCGGGCCCGACCGGCCGGCCCGACGCCTGCTCGGGTGCCATGTACGAGGGCGAGCCCATGACCATCCCCGGCACCGTCAGGTCCGACTCGTCCCTCAGGGAGGCGACACCGAAGTCCGCCAGCTTGACGCTCACCCCGCCGTCGGCATGCCCCACCACCAGCACGTTGGCCGGCTTCACGTCACGGTGCAGCACGCCGACCGCGTGCGCCGCCGCCAGCGCATCCACGACACCCAGCCCGATGGCGGCGGCCAGGGGAGCGGGCAGCGGCCCCCGCCTCCGCACCAGGGCCTGCAGGCTGGGCGCCCGCACCAGCTCCATCACCAGCCAGACCGCGTCCGACTCCTCGATCACGTCGTACACGCCGACCACGCACCCCGAGGACATCCGGGCTGCCGCCCGTGCCTCGCGGAGCGCCCGGGCGCGCTCGTCGTCGAGCCCCGCCGGACCGGCCGCCAGCGCCACCCGCTTGACCGCCACGTCGCGCCCGAGCCGGGTGTCGCGGGCCGAGTACACCGACGAGCGACCCTGGCCGATCACACCCCCGACCTCGTAGCGGCCAGCGAGTAGATCAGCGCTCACCCTCGACAGCTACCCACAGCCCCCGCCGGCCAACCCCGGGGATGGGGCGGGTCAGGCTGTGGTCGCCGCCTGGGGCGCGGGCGCGCCCGGGCTGATGCGCACCCGGGTGATGGCACGCCCGTCGACCTGCAGCACCTCGATGGTCCGGCCCTCCACCTCCACCCGGTCGCCCGGCGTCTCGGGCACCCGGCCCAGCAGGTCCAGCACCAGGCCGGCGACGGTGGCGTAGGGGCCTTCGGGCATGCCGGTGACACCCACGTCGACGAGGTCGTGCACGGGGAAGCGCCCGGGGAGGACCAGCGACCCGTCGGGCGCTCGCTGGACGCTCAGCACGTCGCGGTCCGTCTCGTCGTAGATTTCCCCGACCAGCTCTTCGAGCAGGTCCTCGATGGAGACGACCCCGGCGGCCGCGCCGTGCTCGTCCACCACGAGGGCGAGCTGCACCCGCCGGGTCTGCATCTGGTGCAGCACGTCGAGCACGTCGGCCGTCTCCGGGAAGGCCACGAGCTCGCCGGCCACGTCGGACACCGGTCGTTCGCCCTGGTCGAGCAGGTCCCGCAGGTGGACGAACCCCACCACGTCGTCGAGGTTGCGGTCATGGGCCACCGGGGCGCGGGAGTGGGCGCTTTCCGCCAGCTCGTGCAGCGCCTGCTCGGCGGTCAGGTCCGCCTCGAGGACGAACACGTCGGGCCGGGGGACCAGCACCTGGTCGAGCGTGCGCTCCGCGATCTCGAAGGCGCCATCGATGATCATGCGCTGCTGGGCGGTGAACGAGGCCTGGGTGCCGACCAGCTCCCGCAGCTCGGCCTCGGTGACCTGCTCGCGTTGCACGTTGGGGTCGCCGCCCATGAGCCGCACGGCCACGTCGGTCGAGCGCGACAGCAACCACACCACCGGACGGGTCACCTTCGATATGAAGGACAGCGGCCGGGCGGCCAGCAGCGCCCAGCGCTCGGCCCGCTGCATCGCCACCCGCTTGGGGGCCAGCTCGCCGAGCACCAGCGTGGCGTAGGCCAGCAGCAGCGTGACGACCACGATCGAGACGGGCCGGGCCCACGAGCCGAGGAAGTCGAGCTGGCGCTCCAACGGCTCGGACAGCGACACGGCCGCGGCGGCCGAGGCCAGGAACCCGGCCAGCGTGATGCCGACCTGGATGGTGGCCAGGAAGTTGTTGGGGTCGCGGGCCAGCCGCGCCACCAGCGCGCCGGTCGAGGACCGCTGCTCCAGGCGCTGGAGCTGGCCCTCACGCAACGTGACCAGGGCCATCTCGGTGCCGGAGAAGCCGGCGTTCACGAACACCAGCACGGCGACCAGCAGCAGCTGCGGCCACAGGCCACTCACGGTTCGGTCCTCGTGGGGGGAAGGTCGGCGGAAGGGTCGGATGCTGTCACGGCTGTCACGGCTGGATGACCAAGCGTACCGTGCGTGCTGTCACCCACCCTGGCGCAGGGCCTCGCGGACCTGCACCGGGTCGTCGAGGTCGACCGTGTCGGGATCGACGCCCAGCGACGACAGGTGGTCGCGCAGGAGCTCGTGGCGGGAGCGCACCACCGCGCCGGGCGGGGGCCGGAACTCGGCGCTGTCGACGGTGCCGTCGAACACCAGGTCGGTGAGCGACGTGGACGAGGCCGGCTCGCCGTCGATCGATCCCTCGTGGCGCAGGATGATGCCGGTGGTGGCGTCGAACCAGAGGGCGTGGTCGATGCCGACCAGGTCGCGGTGGGAGCGCCAGCCGGCCGCCCCCCGGGGCGGGGCCTTGCGCCCTGCGGTCCGCGGCACTCCGGTCACGAACCAGCACGGCCGGCCCTCGATGTCGGCCGCTGCGGGCATGGTGAAGGTGAGGTTGCGCAGCATCGGGCCGGGGTACAGGCACGAGCCGATCTGCCCGGCGTCGGAGATGGAGGCCCGGGTCGAGTCGCGCTCGGTGACCAGGGTGCTGGTCCCGACCCAGTTGCGCCTGCCGTCGCTCACCGCCAGGTAGCCACGGCCCACCAGCCGCCAGCGGTCGGGCGGGGCCACCACGACGTAGGAAGTGGCCACGGACTCGGCCTGGGGGTCCTCGTCGGACACCGCGGCCAGCCCCGGGCCGCCCGGCGAGTTGCCGTCGTCGAGGTCGGCGGCCAGCTCGCCGGCCAGGTCGTCCCCCTGTCCGGGGACCGGCATGTCGGTGCGCCGGTGCACCTCGGCCACGCGGCCGCGGTGTGTCCAGGTGGTCAGCGCCGCCTGCAGCGTTCTCAACCGGCCCGGAGCACCGTCGACCAGGGCCAGCAACTCCCCCCTTGTCACCATGGTGGATCAGGACAGTAGGCACACCGGCCCCCGCGTGCTACCCCTGATGCCAAGCGTGCTCGAATCAGTGCTCGTCGTGGCAATTCGTTCGGCTTTCAGCTCGCTGCGTGAGGATCGGCGGCCGCGGCGAGTTCGGCCTCGGTCACCCGGCCGGCCCGCAGCACCCGCCACTCCGGGCCGGTGGCGTCGACCACGGCGGAGGGCGGCTCGTCGCAGCGACCGCCGTCCAGCACCAGGCCGAGGCCGGCCCCGAACACATCGGCCACCCCCGCGGCGGTGGCCGGCGTGGCCTCGCCGTGCCGGTTGGCGCTGGTGGTGGCGAGCGGCCCCACCTTCTCGGCGAGGGCCCGCACGAGATCGTGGTCGGGGCACCGCACCCCGATGGTGTGCTCGGGCCGGCCGAGCGCGTAGCCGAGCCCGGGGCGCCGCGGCAGCACCAGGGTCAGCGGCCCGGGCCACAGCCGTTCGGCGATCCGGCTCGCGCCGGGGGGCATGCGCTCACGGTCGGCCAGGGCCAGGGCCTGCTCGACATCGGCGCATAGCACCGCCACCGGCACGTCGTGGCCTCGGCCCTTGAGCGCGAACAACCGGGCGGTGTGGTCGGGATCGCCCGGGAGCGCGGCCAAGCCGTAGACGGTGTCGGTGGGCAGGGCCACGACCTGACCGGCTCCCAGCGCCTCCACCGCACGGGTGACGGCTTCCCCGGTCTCGTCGACGGGGATGTGCTCCGGTGTCACCACCGCGCCTCCAGCACCCGCTCGCGGCCGGCCAGGTCGGTCCGGATCTCGACGTGCCCGAAGCCTGCGTCGTGGGCCAGCTGGGCCGCCCGCCCGATCTGGTGCGGCCCCATCTCGACCAGCAGGGCCCCCGGGCTGGCCAGCCACTCCGGCGCGCCCCGGATGATGGCGGCGACGTCCTCCAGCCCGTCCGGACCGGCACACAGCGCCCCCGCAGGCTCCCAGTCCCGTACCTCGGGACCCAGCTCGCGCAGCTCCGCCTCGGACACATACGGCGGGTTGGACACGATCACGTCCACCCACCCCCGCACGTCGGCCGGCAGCGCCTCGTACCACGACCCCTCCACCAGGTTCACGCCGGCCCCCAGCGCCGCCCGGTTGGCCTCGGCCACCTCGAGCGCGTCGGCGGACACATCCGTCGCCCACACCTGCATCCCGTCCCGCTCGGTGGCCAGGGCCAGGGCCAGCGCCCCCGACCCGGTCCCCAGGTCGACCACCACCCGCGCCTCCAGGCGGTCACACGCCGCCAGCGCGAGCTCGGCCAGCACCTCGGTCTCGGGCCTCGGGATCAGCACCCGCGGGTCCACGGCCAGGTCCAGCCGGCGGAACCCCCACCGACCGATGACGTACTGCAGCGGCTCCCCCGCCACCCGCCGCTCCACCAAGCCCGCCATCCGGTCCGCCACCGCCGCCGGCACCTCGTCGCCCAGCCCCGACGCCAGCTCCCCCGAGCCCAGCCCGGCCGCGGCCTCCGCCAACCACCGGGCCTCCTGCCCCGCGTTCCCCACCCCGGCCGCGGCCAACCGCCCCCGCGCCTCGTCCAACACCCCCCGCCAGGTCAGGCTGCCCGTGCGCACCGGTCAGAGCCCGTCGCCGAGGCGCCGGGCCTGCTCGTCGGCCACGAGGGCGTCGCTGATCTCGTCCAGCTCGCCGGCCAGCACCTTGTCCAGCTTGTAGAGGGTGAGCCCGATGCGGTGGTCGGTGACCCGGTTCTCCTTGAAGTTGTAGGTGCGCACCTTCTCGGACCGGCCGCCCCCGCCGACCTGGTCCTTGCGGGCGGCCGACGCCTCGTTCGCCTGGCGGTCCTGCTCGGCCTTGAGCAGCCGGGAGCGCAGCACGGCCAGCGCCTTGGCCTTGTTCTGCGTCTGGCTCTTCTCGTCCTGCATGGACACGACCGTGCCGCTGGGCAGGTGCGTGATCCGCACTGCCGAGTCGGTGGTGTTGACGCTCTGGCCCCCGGGACCGGACGAGCGGAACACGTCGATCCGCAGGTCGTTGGGGTCGATGGCCACGTCGACCTCCTCCGCTTCGGGCAGCACGGTCACGGTGGCCGAGGACGTGTGGATGCGTCCCTGGCTCTCGGTCACGGGCACCCGCTGCACCCGGTGGGGACCGGCTTCGTGGTGCATGCGGGCCCACACGCCGTCGCCCTTGAGCGCCATCACCACCTCGTTGAAGCCGCCGAGGTCGGACGGATCGCTGCCCAGCACCTCGGTGGTCCAGCCCTGCCGCCCGGCGAAGGCCCGGTACATCTCGAACAGGTCGCGGGCGAACAGGTTGGCCTCCTCGCCGCCCTCCGCGCCGCGGATCTCGACGATCACGTTGCGCTCGTCGTTGGGATCTTTCGGCAACAACAGCAGCCGCAGCTCGCCCGTGAGGCGCTCGATGTCGGCCTCGGCCTCGGTGACCTCGTCCCGCAGCAGCTCCCGCTCGTCGCCGGCTGCGTCGGTGAGCATCTCGCGGGCCGTCTCCAGGTCCTCCTCGCGCTGCCACACCACCCGGGCGCGGGTGACGATGGGCTCGAGCTCGCGGTAGCGCTTGGCCACCTGCTGGTACCGGGGCTGGTCGGCGATCAGCGCCGGATC
>DASRJN010000089.1:0-16206 GCA_035649455.1 Acidimicrobiales bacterium | reverse complement strand
TCCCTCAGACCGATCGGGTCCCGGCCCTGGTCGAGGGCCGGGTCGACATGGTGGTGAGCACGTTCAGCATCAATTGCACGCGGCGCCAGGACATCGCCTTCTCCACCGAGTACTTCACCTCGGGCCAGCGGCTGCTCGTGCGGAAGGAAGACCAGGCCATGACGCTCGACACGCTCGCGAGCGAGGGCAAGCGGGTGTGCGCGGCCAACGGCTCGACCAGTCTCGACCTCCTGCACGACCTGTTCCCGCCCGACCAGGTGGACAGCGCCGCTTCCCATACCGAGTGCCTGTCCCTGCTGCAGCAGGGACAGGTCGACGGCGTGAGCACCGACGACACCATCCTCGCCGGCATGGTCGTGCAGGATCCCAACGTGACCATCGTGGGGGGCCGGCTGACCGACGAGAACTACGGCCTCGGCCTGCCACCCGGCCACGACGACTGGGTCCGCTACGTCAACGGCGTCCTGGAGAACGTGCGATCCTCGGGCCGCTGGGGCCAGATCTACAACGACCATCTGCTGGGACCGATGTCGTCCATCAACCCGACCACCCCCGCACCGCCGCCCGCGGTGTACGCCGACTGACGTGGCCCCCACGACCGACCCCAGCCTGTCCACCCGGCGCTCCGAGCTCGCGGCCCTGGGCGAGCGGCTCGTGGACCTCGAGTCCGACCCCACCGTGACCGTGGCGCGGGGCGGCGTGCTGACCGGGGGCAGCGCCATCACCTGGACCCAGGCCGACACCGGCATCGCCTACGCCTGGGAGATCTACCGGGCGGTGGACGAGCTGCTGGGCCGGGCCGAGGCCGACCGCGACCACGCGGCCGGGCTGCTCGCGGCGCCGTCGATCCCCACCCCGGCGGGGAACCAGGACGCGGCGACCGCCCTCGCCACTGCCAACCAGTCCGTGGAGGAGGCCCGCGGGGTGGCCGCCAACCTCGCCGCCGCCTGGGGTGGGCTCGCCTCCCGGATCCAGGTCGCGACCGACGCGGCCACCGCGGCCGGCGACAACGCCGCGATCCGGGCGGCCGCGGCCGTCACCGAGCTGCTGGCCGGCGATCCGTTGGCCGTGACCGAGGCGGACGTCGCCCACGTCGAGTCCCTGGCCCAGGCGGCCAGCGGGCGGCGGGCCGCGGCCCAGGCCGCCACCGGGCGGCTCGACGTCGACCTGGTGCGGGCCCGCGCCACGCTCGACTCGCTCGACGCCGATGCGCAGGGCGCCGCGACCGAGCTGGCCCACGCCACCAGCCGCATCGCCGACCTGGTGGTGCCCACCCCCGCCCGCGACCTGGCGGCGCTGGGGGAGTGGCTCGACCGCATCGCGGCCATGCCCGACCGGCCGAGCGCCGCCGCCACCCTGAACGACTGGTTCGCGGCCGCCGACGCCCGCCGGGCCGAGCTCGACCGGGCCCTGGCCACGGCTCGGGACGGCATGCAGCGCCGGGCCGAGGGTCGCGGCCTGTGGAGCGCCCTGCGGGCCAAGGCCGGCGCCCGCAAGCTCGACGAGCGCCCGGAGGTGGCCGCCGCGCTCGACACCGCCCGCGAGGAGCTGTGGCGGGCGCCCTGCGACCTGGATGCCGCCGAGCTGGCGCTGTCGCGGCTGGCGGCTGCGCTCGAAGCCCGTCCCGGAGGACCCAGATGACCGTGACCGACACCGCCTGCGGGCGTCCCGGCTGCGCCGGCACCATCGTCGACGGCTACTGCGACACCTGTGGCCTGGCACCGGCCAAGCGCGGGGTGTCGGCGTCCACCGTCCGCCTGGGCCAGAGCGCCGTCGTCACCCCCTCGGGCCGCGTGTCGGGGCGGGTCGACGTGTCGCGGCTCACGACCCGCAGCCGCCAGTCCGGCAGCACCGGCTCCTCTGCCCGCCGCAGCCGGATCGGCGCCGGGGTGGTCGACATCTCCCCGGCCGCCACCGTCGACCCGCACAGCGTGGTCATGGCCGACCCCAGCGTCCCCGAGGGCCGGCGCTTCTGCACCCGCTGCGACAGCCCCGTCGGCCGGGGCAAGAACGGCCAGCCCGGGCGCACCTCGGGGTTCTGCTCGCAGTGCGGCGGCCGCTTCGACTTCGCGGCCAAGCTGGTGGCGGGCGAGCTGGTGGCGGGGCAGTACGAGGTGGCGGGCGCCCTGGCGCACGGCGGCCTCGGCTGGATCTACCTGGTGCGCGACCGCAACGTGTCGGGCCGCTGGTGCGTGCTCAAGGGCCTGCTCGACACCGCCGACCCCGCCGCCGCCGAGGCCGCGGTGGCCGAGCGCCGCTTCCTGGCCGAGGTGTCGCACCCCGCCATCGTCGAGATCTTCAACTTCGTCAACCACAACGGCCAGGGCTACATCGTCATGGAGTACGTGGGCGGGCCCAGCATCAAGCAGCTCGCCAAGCGCCGGCGCGATGCCGGTCAGGGGCCGATGCCGGTCCCCGAGGCGGCGGCGTACATGATGGCGGTGCTGCCCGCCCTCGGGTACCTGCACGACCAGGGCCTGGTGTACTGCGACTTCAAGCCGGACAACGTCATCCACGCGGGCGACGCGGTGAAGCTCATCGACATGGGCGGCGTCCGGCGGCTCGACGACGCCGATGCGGCCATCTTCGGCACCGTCGGCTACCAGGCCCCCGAGGTGCCCAGGACGGGACCGACCGTGGCCAGCGACCTGTACACCGTGGGCCGGTCCCTGGCGGTCCTGATCCTCGACTGGCCCGGTTGGCAGGGCCCGGACAAGGAGCGCCTGCCGGAGCGGGCGGCCCACGACATCCTGGTCGAGCACGACGGCCTCTGGCGCTTCCTCGTGCGGGCGTGCGCGCACGACCCGAACGAACGCTTCGGCGACGCCGACGAGATGGCGGAGTCGCTGCACGGCGTGCTGTGCCAGGTGGCCGCAGCCAGCGACGGCCTCGCCCGGCCCCGCACCAGCACTCGCTACAGCCCGCCGCGGCCCCGGCTCGACGGCTCGGGCTGGCGTACGCTGCCGAGCCCGCTGCTGCCCAACCACCCCCGGCTCGCCAACCGGGTGGCGGGCGTGGCCGACACCGACCCCGACGCCGCGGTCCGCCTGGTGGGCCCGGACGACGAGCTGAGCTGGGCCGACCTCGCGGCGGTGGGGCGGGCCCACTGCGAGCGGGGGGACACGCGCTCGGCCGACAGCGTGATCGGCCGGCTGGACCCGGCCGGCGAGGAGGCCCAGGCCGAGGGCGTGTCGGCCGTCCTCGACAATGTCCGCGCCTATCTGCACGGTGTGTCCGCCCTGGCCGCCGGCGACCCGGCCCGCGCTTCATCCCTCCTGGCCGACGCCTACGCGAGCGCCCCGGGCGAGTCAGCCTGCGCGCTGGCCTACGCCGCGTCGCTGGTCCAGGTGGCCGACAAGGAGCGTCTGCCCGAGGCCGCCGACCTCTACGAGCAGGTGGCGATGACCGACCCGTCGTGGGGCCAGGCGGTGGCCGGCCTGGCCGACGCGCTCAACGCGTTGGGCCGGCCCGAGGACGCTGCCCGCGTGTTGACCGCCGTGCCCGCCGGCCATCCCCTGCGCACCGAGGCATTGACCCGCGCGTGCCGGGCCATGGAGGCCGGCACCTGGGACCCGGTGGTGGGCGCGGCCGCGGGCGAGCAGGTGCGGGCCGCGGACGACGACACCCGCGGCGCGGCCGACGCCGAGCTGGCAGCCGCCCTCTACGGTGCCGCCCTGGCCGCGCTGGCGCGGGGCGAGCAGGTGGGCGACGTGGCCGGCCAGCCCGGAAACGCCCGGGTGCTCGCCGGGCGGGCCGAGGATGCCCTGCTCGACCTGGCCGCTGCCACCGCCAACCCGTCCAGGCGGCACGAGCTGCTCGACGCCGCGGCTCGCACCCGGCCCTGGAGCGTCTGGTGAGCACGACGGCGACCGAAGCCTCCCCGTGCCCGGCCTGCGGTGAGATGCTCGTCCCCGGCGCCCGCTTCTGCGAGGCGTGCGGTGCGGCGACCGGGCGGGAGGCTCCTGAAGCCGCGGCCGGGGACCCGGCCGTGCTCGACGAGGCCGAGGGCGCGGCGGCCGGCGAGGTCGTCGGCGAGGAGGAGCCGGGCGCCGCCGCCTGCGTGCGCTGCGGGGCGCCCATCGACGCCGACGGCTACTGCACCAGCTGCGGGCATCGGGCCCTGGAGCCGGTCGACGTCTACGACGGCCGCTCGCTGGCCTACGCCACCCACCGGGGCCGCCGCCACCACCGCAACGAGGACGCGGGTGCGCTGGCCACCACCGCCGAGGGGTGGCCGGTGCTGATCGTGTCGGACGGTGTGTCGGCCAGCCCCAACCCCCATCTGGCGTCGGCCGCGGCCGTGGCCGCCGTGGCCCAGAGCCTGGGCGGGCGGCCCTTCGAGGGCCCCGCCGATCTGGCCGAGGCGGTGGCCGCCGCGCAGGAGGCGGCGGTGGCGGTGCCGGCGGAGGGCGATCCCAACTGGCCCGAGGACGGCACCCATCCCGCGTGCACCCTGGTGGTGGTCGTCGTGGCGGCGGGCGAGGTCCATCTGGCCAACGTGGGTGACGCCCGGGCGCACGTGCTCCACGCCGATCCCGCGGCCGCGGGCGGCTGGACGGCCCGGCAGGTGTCCACCGACGACAGCCTGGCCGCCGCCGCGGTGGCCGAGGGCGCCGATCCGACCGCCGCGCTGGAGGCGCCGGGCGGGCACGCCATCACCGCCTGGCTGGGCGCGGACGCGCCGAAGGTCGAGCCGCACCTCGGTGCCACGCCGGTCGAGCCCGGCGACCTGGTGCTGGCCTGCAGCGACGGGCTGTGGAACTACGCACCGACCGACGCCGCCATCGCCGAGCTGGCGGGCACGATGGTGCCCGAGGACGGCGAGCCGGTCCCCTTCGCCGAGGTGTGCGAGCGAATGGTGATTTGGGCGGTGGACGCGGGCGGCATGGACAACATCTGCGTGGCACTCACGGGCACAACGGAGGAAGCAGCAAGGTGACGACTACGGATGCGGGCGGCGGCGCCCCGTTCACGGCGGAGACGTTCCAGAACCAGTTCCTGGGGGCGGGGGCCGACATGGTCGACGCGGTGGTCACCGTGGCTGCGGCCGCCGACCCCGGCGCCGGCGGTGCCGCGACTTCGATGTCCAAGGACCGGGCCGAGGTCGTGGTGGTGGACTGCAGCGGGTCGATGGGCTCGGGGCGCAAGATCGAGGCGGCCAAGGCCGCCGCATCGGCCGCGGTCGACGTCATCGAGGACGGGGTGGCGTTCGCCATCATCGCCGGCGATCACGAGGCCAAGCTGCTGTGGCCCACCGACGGACGGTCCTTCGGCACCGCGAGCCTGGCCGACCGTGACGCGGCCCGCGCCGCCATCGGGCAGCTGGAGGCCGCGGGCGGCACCGCCATCGGCACCTGGCTCGACCTGGCCCGCCGGCTGTTCTCGAGCACCGGGGCCGAGGCCCGCCACGCCATCCTGCTGACCGACGGGCGCAACGAGCACCAGACGCCCTACGAGCTGACCGCGGCCATCGAAGCCTGCCGCGGGCTGTTCCAGTGCGACTGCCGCGGCGTGGGTGTCGACTGGGAGGTGGAAGAGCTGCGCAGCATCTCCACCGCCCTGCTGGGCACGGTCGACATCGTGGCCGACCCGGACGAGCTGGCGGCCGACTTCCGGGCCATGATCGCGTCCAGCCAGGCCCGGTCGCTGCCGTCGGTGAGCCTGCGGCTGTGGGCCCCGCAGGGCGCGGTGGTCGAGTCCCTGCGCCAGGTGGCACCCGAGGTCGTGGACCTCACTGCCACCGCCACCTCGTCGGGCCCACTCGCCCGGGACTTCCTGCTGGGCGGTTGGTCGCCGGGCGAGACCCGGGACTACCACATGCGCATCAAGGTGACCCCCGGTGGGGTCGGCGAGGAGATGCTGGCCGGGCGGGTCAGCCTGGTGCTGTCCGACGGCACTATCGCCACCCAGGCGCTGATCAAGGCCACCTGGACCGACGACGCCGAGCTGTCGACCCGCATGGACCGGCACGTGGCCCACTACACGGGCCAGGAGGAGCTGGCCAACGCCATCCAGGAGGGGGTGGCCGCGGCCAAGGCGGGCGACCAGAAGACCGCCACCGTGAAGCTGGGCCGGGCGGTGCAGCTGGCCGCCGAGTCCGGCCACGAGGACACGATGCGGCTGCTGCGTGAGGTGGTCGATGTCGAGAACGCCGAGAGCGGCACCGTCCGGCTCAAGGCCGGGGCCGAGAAGGCGGCGGAGATGACGCTCGACACCCGCTCCACCCGCACCGTCCGGCTCGGCAAGCCGGAGGCCGCCGCCGAGCCCGCGGCGCCGGCCGAGCCGGCCGAGCCGGCTGAGCCGCGCGAAGGCGGCCAACCGGAGACGGGCGCGTGACGGCCACGTGCCCGGCCGGGCACGTCTCGGCCACCGACGACTACTGCGACACGTGTGGGGCGCTGATCTCCGCCACGCCCACCGCCCCGCCCGCTCCGCCCGAGCCGGTGGCTCCGGCCCCGCCCCCGCCGCCCGAGGCCGCCGCGGTCGCGTGCCCCAACTGCGGCGAGCAGGTCGAGGGCCAGTTCTGCGAGTCGTGCGGCTACGACGTGGTGGCCGGCGCGCCCGCCGCCGCCGAGTCCACGGTCACTCTGGCGGTGGGGGCCGACCGCGACCACTGGGAACGCATGGTCGGCTCGGGAGAGCCCGCCTTTCCCGACGTCGCGCCCACGCTGACGCTCGAGCTGACCGGCGACCGCGCCACGCTCGGGCGGGTGCGCCCGGGCCGGCCCCAGGACGTCGACCTGGGCCTGTCGGGGGCGGCGGCCGATCCCGCGGTCAGCGCCCACCAGTGCGAGTTCACCCGCGATCCCGAAACCGGGGCCTGGTCGGTGCGCGACAGCGGCAGCGCCAACGGCACCTGGATCAACGACGCCACCGAGCCGCTGGCCGCGGGTCAGGCCCACACGTTGGCCGCCGGTGACCGGATTTTCGTGGGCGCCTGGACCTGCCTGACCGTCAACATGAGCTAGCTTCTGGGCCCGCAGGGGTCGACTCGGGGGGAGTCATGGGGCTCGGGAGGACGCGGCGGTGCCGCTTGGTGCTGGCCGTGTTGGCGCTGCTCGCCGCGGCATGCAACGGGCTGACGGTCGACCAGCGCGGCATCTACACATCGGTACCGACGACCACCATCACCGGGGACGTCACCGTGAGCGACGGCCAGACGCTGGAGTCGCTGACCGTCAACGGCATCGACGCCACCGTCGAGGGCGAGCGCTACCGGGCCGAGGTCCCGCTGGACGGCGACGCGATCTTCACCGACGTGCTGGTGGAGGCGCTCTACTCGAACGGCAAGGTCCTGCGGGAGCGCCGTACGGTCGTCTACGGCGACGGGGCGACCGCGGAGGTGCTGCCCGACGGAGCCACGCTCGCCGATGCGGTAGGCCTGCGGGTCAACGAGCGCGCCTTCACCAAGCTCGCGCCGGTGGTCAAGGCGCTGACGAGCTTCGACCCCGGCGCCGTGGCGCCGGCCGGCACGGTCTTCCTCGACGAGTGCGTCACGCAGATCATCCTCTGCACCGTGTACGTACGGGCCTCGACCGCCGCGCCCCCAAGCATCGCGGGCTTCGACGTGGCTCTCGACAGCAACCAGGGCGACGTGAGGGCGGTCGTGACGCTCCACAACCTGCACGTGCCCATGGCCATCGCGGCCCGGGTGGTGGGGGCGCCGGTCAACTGCACGATGGACGTCGACGCCACCACCGTCACGATCGACGGCCGCTACGCGCTGGGCCCCGACCCCGCCGATCCCCACCATCTCGACGTGAACCTGGTGGGCGCGACCCCGGTGGTCACGCTGTCCGGGGTGGACCACGACTTCGTGGGCGGGGTGTGCTCGGTGCCCGGCATCGAGCAGATCGTGGGCCTGTTCCTGCCCGACGTGGAGCAGACCATGCGCACGTCGCTGACCTCGCTGCTGGGCGACGCCGACGGCGCCGGTCCTGCCGACGCGCCGGTGGCCGAGGCGGTGGAGGGCGCGCTGGCCCAGCTCAACCTGGCGGGCGACATCGGCGGTGCGCTGGGGCTGCGGCTCGACTCGACGCTGCAGTCGGTGGACGAGGATCCGGCCGGCCTCGGCCTGCGGGCCACCGGGGCGTTCAGCGCCACTGAGGTGGCGCCCGAGGCCCCGGACCTGACGGCTTCGGTCGGCTTCCCCGGCGACGGGCTCGGCCCGCTGCCGACCACCACTCCCGGCGGGCTGCCGTTCGACGTGGCCGTGGGGGCGTCGGCCTCGGGCTTCAACCAGCTGCTGGCGGGGGAGACCGAGCGGGGCCTGCTCAACGTGGACGTCACCAGCCTCGGTGGCGTTCCGCTGACGCTGCGGGCGCTCTACGACCTCGTGGGCGCCGGCGGGCTGATCACCGAGGACCGCCCGCTGGCCATCGCCCTGCGGCCCGAGGTGTCGCCGATTGTGACGCCCGGCCCCGGGCCGGGGGGCGCACTGGGGGAGCTGGTGCTCCACGGCTACCGTGCGACGATCCGCACGACCGACGACAACAAGGTGTTCCTGGAGCTGGTGCTCGACTTCCGCACCGGCGTGGGGCTGCAGCTGGGCGATGACGGCCTGCGCTTCAGCTTCGACGCGCCTGCGCCCGAGGACCTCGCCGTCACCCTCACCCAGAACCCCAACCGCCTGCCCGAGTCACTGGTCACCGGTGTGTTCGGCCAGGTCACGCCCCAGGTGTTCGCGTCGGTGCAGGACGTGCTGCCCAGCTTCCCGCTCCCCGGGTTCGCGGGGCTGGGCCTGGCGCCGGTCGAGATCGGCCGGGTCTCGTCGGGCTTCGTCCTGTTCGCCGATCTGGTCCCCGCGGCCCCCTAGCCGCCAGCACGAGGCCCACCACCGCCCGAGGCCCGGCCCAACGACGTGCCGGGCCTTGGAGCGGCAGCGCGTCTCAGGCCGGCTCGCCGTCGACGGTGACGCTGACCCGGTCGGGATAGAAGGACACGAGCCCGGCGACGCGCTCGCTCTCGGGCAGCGGCGTGGGGTACGACCAGGCGATGTCGGCGACCTCGTCGCCTTCGGCGTCGAGCCGGGCGTTGAAGTGCTCGGTCGTGCCCTTGTAGGGGCAGCGGGTCACGGTCTCGGACGGCGTCAACAGGTCCATGCGCACGTCGACCCGCGGCACGTACCAGCGGGTGGGCAGCCCGGTCTCGAACAGCGCGTGGGCGTGCGTGGTGCGGGCCAGCTCGACGTCGCCCAGCTTCACCACCACCTCGCGCGAGGAGGGGAGCACGTCGATGCGGGTGTAGGGGCTGCGGACATGGGTGTAGACCTGCTCGTCCTCCTCGAACCATGCGTCCATGGCGCCCCAGTCGAGCCGGACGTGGTCGCGCAGCTCCTCGATCGGGCTGTCGGCGTAGCGCACCGCCGCGCCCGCGGCCTCGGCGGTGCGGGTGCGCACCGTCAGCACGTCCCCGTCGCCCCGGCTGGGGGAGTGGGCGGCGTCGCCCGTCGCCACCAGCTCGGCCCGGACGTCGTCGACCGGGAGGTAGTACGTGGGGTAGTAGGGCACCTCCCAGACCAGCAGCGGCCGTGTGGTGTCGGCCACCACCTCCCCCCCGAGGTAGGCCCGCACCCGCTTGGCGCTGGGCTCGACCTTGACGCGTCCTCGCTGTTGGCTTGCCATGCCCGGGGCAACCGTCCCGGCCCCCGGGGGATTCCCTGACATCGGTGTCAGAGGCATCATGTCCGCCATGGATGGCCTGAGGATCGCCCGCGGCTCGCTGGAGGCGACGTTCCTTCCCGACCTCGGGATGCTGGGCGTGTCGCTGCGCCACCACGGCGAGGAGCTGCTGGCCCTGCCCGGCGGGCTGGCGGGCTATCGCGCCGGCGCGGTCACCGGGCTGCCGCTGCTGGCGCCGTGGGCCAACCGGCTGGGCGAGCGCCGCTACGAGGTCGACGGCGTGGTGGTCGACCTCGCCGGCCTGGACCTGTCCACCGACCCCAACGGCCTGCCCATCCACGGCACGATGACGGCCCAGGCGGGCTGGGAGGTGCGGCGCGCCGAAGCGTTCGCGCTGGCCGCCCGCTTCGACTTCGGCGCCCGTCCTGACCTGCTGGCGTCGTTCCCCTTCCCCCACACGCTGGAGATCGAGGCGGCGCTGGTACAGGACGCGCTGGCGCTGACGACCACGCTCACGCCCACGGGCGACCGCGCCGTGCCGGTCGGCTTCGGCTACCACCCCTACCTCCACCTTCCCGGCTTGCCGCGAGCCGACGTGCGCCTGTCCCTGCCGGAACGCCGGCATCTGGCCCTGGACGACCGGAGCCTCCCCACCGGCGAGTCGGTGGCCGAGCCGGTCGAGGATCTCCCCATCGGGCAGCGCACGTTCGACGACCACTACGCGCTGAGCGCCGGTTCCCGCCTGGCGCTGACCGGTGGTGGGCGGCGCGTCACGCTGGAGCTGGGGGAGGGCTACCCGTACGGCCAGGTCTTCGCCCCGCAGGGCGCCGAGTTCGCGTGCCTGGAGCCGATGACCGCCACGGTCAACGCCCTGCTGGACGGCGGCTACCCGCGCGCCATCCCGGGCTCGCCGTTCACCGCGCGCTTCCACCTGCGGGTCGAGGACGCCGCGTGATCGGCTCGCCCGGGCCGGCCTCGGGTTAGCCTGCGTCCCGGCAAGCACGCCACCGGAGGGGGAACGAGATGGGCGACCATGCAGGCGAGCCGCGCCGCGTCGGATTCCTGGCCGACACCCACAGCGCCAAGGCGGACGGGAGCGACCTGCCCGGCAGGGTGCTGGAGGCCTTCGCCGGGGTCGACCTGGTGGTGCACCTCGGCGACATCGGCCGCAAGGGCATCCTCGACCGGCTGCTGGGCGTGGCGCCCGTGCTGGTCCCGGTCGGCGGCAACAAGGGCTACGTGCCCTGGCTGGAGGGCGGGGGCGAGAGCACCGAGGCCCCGGTGCGGGTGATCACGTCCGGGGACCACACGGTGGGGCTCTGTTTCAACCTGGCCCAGCCGGACAACAAGATCGTGGTGGGCGACGACATCGACTTCGGCGAGGAGCCGCTGGCGAAGCTGCTGCAGCGGCGTTTCAAGGCGCCGGTGGGGGCGGTGGCGTTCGGGGGCACGCACCGGCCCGTGGAGCTGCGCCACGAGGGCGTGCTGTTCTTCAACCCCGGCAGCCCCACGCTGCCCATGGAGGGCTCGCCCGGCGCCGTGGCCGTGCTCGACCTGGGCGGCGACGCCCCTCGGGTCGACCTGGTCACGATCGTTCCGGCCTGATGGCGGTGGAGCGGCCGCGCTGGCTGGGCGTCTGCCTCGACTGCGCCGACGCCGGGGAGCTGGCCCGGTTCTACGCCCGGCTGCTGGGCTGGGAGCCGCCGGCCGAGGACGCGGGCTGGATCCTCCTGCGCGACCCCGCGGGCGGGCTCTCGCTGAGCTTCCAGGCCGAGGACTGGTACGAGCCGCCGGTCTGGCCCGAGGAGCCGGGACGCCAGGCCAAGATGATGCACTTCGAGATCCAGGCCGACGACATCGACGCCGCCGTCGCCCATGCGGTCGCCGCCGGCGCCCGGGAAGCCGAGCCCCAACCCGCGGACCGCTCGCCCGACCAGCTGCGGGTCATGCTCGACCCCGCGGGCCACCCCTTCTGTCTCTGCACGGACTGACGCTCAGCCGAGCAGGTGCGCCGGGCGGTCACGCAGGATGGCGTCGACCTCGGCGGCCAGGCGGCGGACGATGTCGCCCGCGGGCTCGACCGTGGTGACGACGCCGACGGACTCGCCCGCGGGCATGACTCCTTCGTCCGCGGAGAAGAAGCCGTAGGTGCGGTACTCGTCGGATCGCGCCTGGTTCCAGGCCCGAACCTCGTCCTCGCGGCCGTGCCACTCGTCGGTGAAGCGGTTCCGGAGGGCCCGCATGGCGATGCCTTCGGGCCAGTCCGCCTTGATGGCGAGGTCGAATGTCTCGGTCAGCACCGTGTCGTCGGTGGTGGCGGCCACCAGGCGCTCGCGGAACGAGTGGCCCACGGCTGCTTCCGGGGTGGCCTCGAACCGGGTGCCCAGCCACACGCCGTCGGCCCCGAGGACCAGCGCGGCGGCCACACCCCTCGCATCGGCGATCCCGCCGGCGACCACGGGCAGCGGGGCGACTGCGTCGACGACTGCGGGCACGAGCGGCAGCGTCGAGACCCGGCCGGTGTGACCCCCGGCCTCGGTGCCCTGCGCCACGATCACGTCGGCCCCGGCCGTGGCGGCGCGCTCGGCTTCGGCCACCGTACGGACCTGGCAGAGGACCAGCGCGCCGTGGTCGTGGGCCGGGCCGACGAACGGGGTGGGGTCGGCGAACGAGTGGGCGATGACCGTGACCCCCTCGTCCAGGGCCACCAGGGCCAGCTCGTGGGTCTCCGCCCGGTGCGAGATGAAGCCGACACCCACGTGGCGGTCGCTGAGCTCGCGGGCGGCCTGGATCTCGGCCCACAGCCCGTCGGGGTCCCGGAAGGCGCCGCCGATCAGGCCGAGCCCGCCACTGCCGGATACGGCCGCGGCCAGCCGCGCCCCCGCCACCATCCCCATGGGAGCGTTGAGGATCGGGTGCTCGATGGCGAGCAGGTCACACAGTCGGGTCCGCACGGCCGCGACCGTACTTCCGGCCCTCAGCCCTCAGCCCGGCTCGTCGCCGTCGTTGTCGCTCGCCAGCCGGCGGCGGGCGGCCCGCTCGGCGAAGATCGGCACGAACGTCTGGATCTTGGCCGAGGCCCGGCGTTGCGCGAGCTCGTCCCGCACCGCCGCCTCGACCGCGTCGGCGGGCCGGCCCATCGACACGGTCAGCCGCTCCACCACGATGCGGACGACCACGTCGTCCTCACGCTTGTCCGTCCGCGGCGCCTCCGCGGCGGGATCGCTCACGTCCTCGTCCAACCCGCCACCCCGGCCATCCGTGCACCCTAGCGACTACCAGTGTTCGCCGCTCACTCTGGGCGTCCGGATTCCATGACCTCGTCGAACAGGTCGAGCATGGCCCGCCAGGCCCGGCCGGCGGCCGGTCGGTCGTAGGCGAGCCCGGGGATGCCCGCCAGGTCGGCGCGGGGGTGGGTGAAGCTGTGTTGCACCCCGCCGTAGAGGTGCATGCGCCAGTCGACGCCGCCGGCCCGCATCTCGGCCTCGAACGCTGCCCGCGCGTCGCCGTCCACGTAGGGGTCCTCCGAGCCGACGCAGACCAGCACCGTGCCGGTGATGTTGCGGGCGTCCTCGGGCCGGGAGGTGCCCAACGCGGGGTGGAAGCCCACCACGGCCCGCAGGTCGGTGCCGGCCCGGGCCAGTTCGAGCGCCAGGTTGCCTCCGAGGCAGTAGCCGATGGCGGCCATCCGGGACCGGTCGACCCGGGGGTGGCCCAGGAGGACATCGAGCGCGGCGCCGGCTATGGCTCGGGCCCGGACGGGATCGCTGAGGATGGCGGCGACTCGGTCCTGGATGGCGGGATCGTCGAGCCGGAACCGGCCGCCGCCGTGGGCGTCGAGGGCAAACGCGACGTAGCCGAGCTCGGCCAGCCGGTCGGCCCGCTCGCGGTGCACGTCGTCCAGGCCAGGTGCCTCGTGGGCCACCAACACCGCGGGCAGGGCCTCGCCGGCGTCGTCGTCCGGCACCGCCAGGTGGCCGATCATCACGATCCCGCCGTCCGCCTCGTACTCGACCTCGCTCGTCGTCACCATCCCCGGGAAGCTACGACCCGGCGTCCCGACGCGCAACCAATCTGTTGCGTATTCTGGCCTCAGCCGCGCGGTCCGGCGCGGAGCACGCTCAGGTAGCGGCGTGGGACGCGGTCGCCCATCCGCGTGCGGATGCGCTCGCCGATGGCGTCCGCCAGAGGCTCCCGCACCTCGGGGTCGAGCTTCCGGTACAGCGATGTCGAGCGGAGGTGGTCGGCGAAGCCCTGCCCGTCGAACCACTGGACGGTGGGGTACCAGCGCACGACGGTCGGGCCGAACAGGTCGCCGGGGTCGTTGACCTCCCCCCAGCCCTCGTCGGTGGCGCGGACTTCGTCCTCCAGCGGCGGATGACCCCAGTCCGGGTTGCCGGGAACGAACTGCTCGTGGAGGTCGGCGGTCCCGGCGTAGACCTCGGGCTCGCCCGGCCGGCGGACCACGACGTTGCCGATCAACGCCATCCAGCTCCCGGGACGAAGCACGTCGTGCGCCCGGCGCCAGCCGATGGCCGGGTCGACCCAGTGCCACGCCGCCGCCGCGACCAGCAGATCGAAGCGCCGGCCGCGGTCGTCCCACTGCTCGAACGACGACGTCTCGATCTCGACGTTGGCGGCGCCCGCCAGCCGTTCGCGGGCCAGGGCCGCCATGCCCGGGCCGAGCTCGACCGCGGTCACCGAGCAGCCGAGCGCCGCGAGCGAGCGGGTCGCCTGCCCGGTGCCACAGCCGACCTCCAGCACCGACGACCGCTCGTGCAGGCCGGTGATGGCGACGAGATCCGCGAACAGCTCGTCCGGGTACCCCGGCCGCACGCGGTCGTAGAGGTCGGGCACCTCGTCGAACACCCGACCGAGCTGACGCCGCTCCGCGCTGGCCATCGGTGAGGTCGTCGTGGTCGTGCTAGGCGGTCTGATCGGCCGGCGCCGCGGCGATGGCCTCGGCCCAGGCCCGCATCTCGGCGGCCTTGGTCGACGGGTCGTAGCCGGGGCCGACGCCCTCGGCCAGGATCGCCACCCCCTCGATGTTGCGGGTCCGCAGCGGCAGGATCGCCTGGTAGGCCGGCGAGGCGTACCACGAGGCGGCCCGCTCGGTGTCGGGGAACTCGATGATCACGAGCGTCCCGGGCCACTCACCCTCGGCGACGGCGATCTTCGGTCCGTGCACGAGGAACCGGCCCTCGAAGGGGTCGAGCGTGTCCTGGATCCGCTCGAGGTACTCGATCACCTCGGGATGGGGGTTCGGGTCGTACAGGTGGGCGAGGGCATAGGCGGCCATGGGGTCCTCCGGTCTCGTCGGTGGTCGCCGTTCGATCGTGACCGATCGAGGGAACGAGGACCATGACCTGTGAGGTCATGTCGGAAGCCACGCTCGATCCGGGCCCGACCCCCACACGCCCTGACCCTACGCCCGTACTGTGAGCCGGGAACTACTAGTTCTGTTGGAGGACGCATGGAGCTCCCGCTCCTTCCCACGATGCTCGTCGGCAGCTACGCGCAGCCCGACTGGCTGATCGACCGAGAGAAGCTGGCGGGCCGGTTCCCGCCCCGGGTGCGGGCGCGCGAGCTGTGGCGCGTCGACGAGCCCTACCTGGACGAGGCCCAGGACGACGCGACGCTGCTCGCCATCCGGGCCCAGGAGGACGCCGGGCTCGACGTCATCACCGACGGCGAGATGCGGCGGGAGAGCTACTCGAACCGGTTCGCCACCGCGCTCGACGGGGTGGACATCGACAATCCGGGGACGGCGCTCGACCGGAGCGGCCATCCCAACCCGGTGCCTCGGATCGTCGGTCCCATCCGGCGGCGGCATCCGGTGGAGGTCGAGGACGTGCGCTTCCTGCGCCGGCACACCGATCGGCCGGTCAAGATGACCGTCCCCGGGCCGTTCACCATGACGCAGCAGGCGCAGAACGACTACTACCCCGATGAGCCGAGCGCGGCGCTGGCCTACGCCGAGGCGGTGAACGGGGAGATCGCCGATCTGTTCGACGCCGGGGCCGACATGGTGCAGATCGACGAGCCGTACCTCCAGGCTCGCCCCGAGAAGGCCCGGGAGTACGGCGTGGCGGCGCTCGAGCGGGCCCTCGACGGGATCCGCGGCCTGACCGCGGTGCACATCTGCTTCGGGTACGCCGCCATCATCCACGACCGCCCGAGCGGCTACTCGTTCCTGCCCGAGATGGCGGCGTGCTCGTGCGATGCGGTGTCCATCGAGACCGGCCAGTCCAAGCTCGACTGCTCTGTCCTCGCCGAGCTGCCGGGCAAGAAGATCATCCTCGGAGTCATCGACCTGGGTGACCACACCGTCGAGACCCCGGAGGTCGTCGCCGACCGGATCCGCCGCGCCCTGCCCTATGTCCCCGCCGAGAACGTGATCCCGGCGCCGGACTGCGGGATGAAGTACCTCCCCCGTGACGTCGCCTTCGCCAAGATGCAAGCGTTGGCGGCTGGGGCCCGTCTCGTCCGCGAGGAGCTGAGCACCGGCGGTGCCTGACGGCCGACCGGTGCCCCACGCCTACACCAACTCCGTGACCGCGCGGGGCGGGCTGATCACCAAGACCTA
>DASRJN010000088.1:0-7826 GCA_035649455.1 Acidimicrobiales bacterium | reverse complement strand
CACCACCAGCTCGCGGGGGCGGCCGGGCGCCAGCTTCAGCGCGTACGCGGCGGCCAGCAGGAACGGGATCAACGTCAGCGCGCTGGTCATGTTCAGCATGAAGTTGAACGCGTCGTCCGACACCAGCGTCACGAACAGCATCAGCTGGATCAGCGCAGTGGTGAGCAGCAGCGCGGCCACTGGGGCCTCGGCCTCGTTCTCCCGCCGGATGAACCGCGGCATGTCGTCGTCCTTGGCCGCCACGAACAGGACCTCGGCGGCCATCAGCGTCCAGGCCAGGTACGCGCCAAGCACCGACACGATCAACCCGACGCTGACGAACACGTTGCCCCAGCTGCCGACGGCCGCCTCCATGACCCCGGCCATGGACGGTTGGCGGAGCTCCGCGATCTCGGCCCGGGGCAGGATGCCGTAGGACACGATCGTGACCGTGGCGAACACCGACAGGACGCTGACGAAGCCGAGTACCGTGGCCCGCCCCACGTCCTCGCGCTTCTGGGCGTAGCGGGAGTACACGCTGGCGCCCTCCACTCCCAGGAACACGAAGACGGTGGCCAGCATCGTGCCCCGCACTTGGCTGAACAGCGAGCCCAGGCCGCCGGCGCTGAGGTTGTCGATGAACACGTCGAGGTCGAGTGCGAACAGGGCCAGCAGGATGAACACCAGGATGGGGATGACCTTGGCCACGGTCACGATCTTGTTGATGGTGGCCGCCTCCTCGACCCCGCGCAGGATCAGCGCGGCGAACGCCCAGATCCCGACGGTCGACAGGAGCACGGCCAGCGCAGTGTCACCCTCGCCCAGGGCGGGCACGATGCCGCCGACCGTGGACATGATCAGCACCCAGTAGGTGACGTTGCCCACGCAGGCGCTGGCCCAGTAACCAAAGGCGGAGAAGAAGCCGAGGTACTCGCCGAACCCGGCCTTAGCGTAGGCGTAGACACCGGAGTCGAGGTCGGGCTTGCGGATGGCCAGGGTCTGGAAGACGAAGGCCAGCATCAGCATGCCGGTCCCCGCGACGGCCCACGCGATGAGGGCGCCGGGGATGGCGGTCTCGGTGGCGAAGCGACGGGGCAGGGAGAAGACGCCGGCGCCCACCATCCCGCCCACCACCATGCCGGTGAGGGTGGTGAGGGTGACCCGCTGGACGCCGTTGCCGGCCTTCGCTTCGGTCTGGGTCGAGGTCGTCTCGCTCACGTCGGCTCCTTGGCTGGGTCGACCGCGGTGGTGTCAGGAGTGGTGGCGGGCAGGTGCTCGATCCGGAAGCCGGTGAACCCGTACAGGACGCTGAGCCCCGGGCTGGCGATGTTGAAGATGGCGTACGGCAGGTACTGGAGGGCCGAGACGCCCAGCACCGCCCCCATGAACGCGCCGCACGAGTTCCACGGCACGAGCGGCGACGTCACCGTCCCGCTGTCCGCGGCCAGGCGGGACAGGTTGGTGGGCGCCAGGTCGCGGCGGCGGAACTCGGCTCGGAACATCTTGGTGGGCAGGATCAGGGCGATGTACTGGTCGCCAGCCACCAGGTTGAGGCCGAAGGCGCAGGCGAACACGGTGGCGAAGAGGCGGCCGGTGGTGCGGGCGGCGTGGATGACCGGGTCGATCAGCCGGCTGATCATGCCGAACTCCTCGAGCATGGCCCCGAAGGTGACCGCGCCGATGATCAGCCAGACGGTGGGCAGCATGCTGGCCATCCCGCCGCGCGACACCAGCCGATCGACCTCGTCGACGCCCGAGTCCATCTGGAAGCCGGTGGCCATGGCCTGCCACACCGCCTTGATCGACTGGACCACCGGGCCACCGCCGTCGCTCGCGAAGCCCTGCACGACATCGGATTGCAGGAAGGCGCCGCAGACGCCGGCGAACAGGGTGGCGGCTATGAGGGCGTAGGTGGCGGGCACCTTGCGTATCGACAGGAAGGCCAGCAGCACCAGGGGGAGCAGGTTCAGCGGGGTGATGTGGTACACGTCGCCCAGCGCCCGCAGCTCGATGGTCTCCGGCACCACATGGGCGTCGGTGCCCTTCACGATGCCGAGGACGGTGAACCCGATCACCGCGATCACGAAGGCGGGCACCGAGGTCCAGGCCTGGCGCTTGACGTGCTCGTAGACGTTGACGCCCACCAGCTGCGAGGTCAGCACCGTGGTCTCCGACAGCGGCGAGAGCTTGTCGCCCAGGTAGGCCCCGGAGATCACCGCGCCGGCGGTGATGGCGGGCGAGACGTCGAGGGCGATGGCGATGCCCACCAAGCCGACCCCGATGGTCCCGGCCGTGGTCCACGAGCTGCCGATGCTCAGGGCGACGAGCCCGCAGATGAGCGCGGTGGCCGCATAGAACCAGCCGGGCGAGAGCAGCTGGATGCCGTAGTAGACGAGCGTGGGGATGGTGCCCGCCAGGTTCCACACGCCGATCAGCGCCCCCACGGCCAGCAGGATGAAGATGGCGCTGGTCACGGAGGCCACCGAGGCGCGGGTCGCCTCCTCGACCTCCTCGTAGCTCCGGCCGTTCTTCATGGCGATGAGCGCCGCCACCAGGGCGCACAGGATCAACGCCACCTGGATGGGCCCGTCGAGGGCGTCGAGCCCGAACAGCGCCAGGGACCCGCCGATCAGCACGGCCAGAGTGATCAGCGGCACGAGGGAGTCGACCAGCGACGGAAGTGGGACCGATGCCCCGGCGTCGCCGGGCGGTGGATCACCGTTGCTGTCACCCGTGGCCATCGACGGTCTCCGTGGGTCGGTTTACCCCGTACGGTCCATCACCACCAGTACCTGCGCACAGTGTGAGAGCCACCACCCGCTGCGGGTGATGCCGGTGTCACCCGTCGTAGTCGGCCTCGCTGACGTGCTCGCCCCACTCCGTCTCCGGCCCCTCGGCGACACCCTCCGTCAGGGACAGGTGGGTCATCAGCCGGTCGGGCGCGGCGCCGTGCCAGTGCCACTCGCCCCTCGGCGTGTAGACCACATCGCCGGCGCGGATCGTGACCCGCTCGCTTCCCCGGGCCTGGATGCGACCCTCACCCTCGGTGACATACAGGGTCTGTCCGAGCCCGTGCGCGTGCCACGCGGTGCGCGCCCCCGGGCTGAAGTGCACGGCGAGCGCCCGGATCCGGGACGGGTCTTCGCCCCGGACGATCTGGTCGATCCAGACGTCGCCGGTGAACCACTCGGCCGGTCCCTTGAATGACGGGTTGCGGGGCTGGATCTCCACGGTGCCTCCTCCGTCGTCGGCCAGCCCAGGCTAGACACGGGTGATGATCGAGAGCCGGGCCGCCTTCGCCGACCTCCTCGCCACCCTCACCGAGGTGGGCGAGCGCTACGCCGGGGGCGAATGGGGCCTGACCGAGCCCGGGGACGTGGCCGAGGGGCTGCGGGTCGTGCTCCACCACCTCGCCACCGGCATCGAGACCCAGTTCGAGCAGGACGCGGCCCATCCCACGTTCCGGCCCATCGTCACCCCGTGGCGCAAGGCGCTGGGCGACAACGCCGACGCCCGCTACCACGACGCACCGATCCATCCGGCGGGGACCTACCGGGTACGGGGCCGGACCGGCGGGGCGGTGTACGTGTCGGTCACCGTGGAGGCCGGGGCCGAGGACGGCGCGTTCCCGTCGGGGACCGTCGGCGTGCTCAACGACACCGGCTTCGACGTCGCGCCCGACGGCAGCTTCGAGATCACCGTGGGCGGGCCCCAGCGCGACCAAGCCTGGTTGCCGCTCGCGCCCGACGCGTCGCGGCTGACCGTGCGCCACTACTGGGAGTCCGAGCGCTCGCCGTGGACACCGCCGATCCCCGACCTCGGCCTCGACATCGAGCTGGTCGGCGGCGCGGGCGCGGTCCCGGTGGCGCCCGACGCGCCCACCGACGCCACCGTGGCGACGTCGATCCGGCGGATGGCCACCTACATGCGCAGCCACACCATGGAGACGCTGGCCCCGCCGGGCGAGGGCGACCCGCCCGCGTTCGTGTCCCGCCTGCCCCACGTGTTCCCCGCCCCGGTCAGGCCCGGCGCCCACGCCCTGGCGGCCGCCGATGCCGCCTACAGCATGGCGCCCTACCTGCTGGGCCCGGACGACGCCCTGGTCATGCGGGCGCGCTGGCCGGAGTGCCGCTGCGCCAACGTCTCATTGTGGAACCGCCAGCTCCAGACCTTCGACTACCTGCGCCACCCGGTCAGCCTCAACCGGGCGCAGGCGCCGGCCGGGCCCGACGGGCTCGTGACCATGGTGATCGCCCACCGCGACCCCGGCGTGCCCCACTGGATTGCGACCGAGGGGCGGCCGTTCGGCCTGGTGTTCTGGCGCTTCATGCTGCCCGAGGGCCCCATCGACACTCCCACCGCCGAGGTGGTCCCGCTGGCTGCCGTGCGCGACGCGGCCCCTCACGCCCCGGGCTCGGCCTCGACGCCGAAGGTGGACATGTAGGCCGCCAGCTCCGACCGGACGGCGGCGGCGTCGAACCCCCACTCGGCCGCCGTGTAGTCGTGACTGCCGTGCTTGCCCCGCGGCTTGGCCGCCAGGTAGTCGACGATCGCGCGCCGATGGCCGTCCGACAGCTCGCGGTCGATCTCCGCGTAGGCGGCGGCGATGGCCCCGACGGGGTCGGCCATGAGATCGGCGAAGCGGACGTCGCCGTGGACACCGGGCAGCGACCCGTCCGCCCGCCGGCGGGCGACGGTGGCCAGCGCGTCCGTGAAGATCGCCCCGATCAGGGCGGCCAGCCCGTCGATGTCCACCGCGTCGGTGCGCAGCCACTGGACCATCGCGGTCGTGCTCACCGTGGACGGCATGGTCCGAGCCGGATCGCGGTGGGTGAAGATCACGCACGCGTCCGGATACGCGGCCAGCAAGTCGTCCAGCATGAGCAGGTAGCCCGGGGTCTTCAGCAGCCAGCGCCGGGGCGGCCGCCCGTGCTGCACCGCCTGGAGCACGGCCCGGTGGAAGGCCAGGTCGGCGGCCACGTCCGGGGCCCAGTCGCCCCACTCGCTCAGCGCCATCGACCAGTGGTTGCCGGCGAAGGATGGTGCGCACAAGGTGATGCACTCGACCGGCAGGTCCGAGCGCAGCTCGTGGATGGCGGCGAACTCGGGCTGCACGTCGGCCCACAGCTCCTGCTCGGCCTCGGTCATCGCCCGGCGCTCGGCCTCGCCGGTGCCCGGCGGCAGCACCGGGTGCAGCACCTCGGTGGCCACCGGGGTCCGCAGTCCGGGGTCGAGGCCCAGCAGCTCGAAGAGGATGCTGGTGCCCGAGCGGGCCGGGCCGGTCACCACGATGGGCGCTTCGATCACCTCGTCCGCCACCGCGGGGTCGCGGCGCCGCCGGTCGCCGAGCAGGAACCGCGTGCGCAGCCCGCGGGCCATCTCCTCGCGGGTCATCAGCCGGCCCACCACATGAAGGTCGCTGCCGCCCACCGCCGCCACCAGCGCCCGGAACCGGCCCTCCCAGTCGCCGTCCCCCAGGTCCCCGGGGTCGGCCACCCCGGTCGACGCCCGGGCGTCGTCGATCATCGCCCCCGCGTCGAGCGGGACCATCCGCCCGGCCCCACCCGCCGCCGGGCCCATGGCGTTCAGCCGCCGCACCCAGTCCGGCCGCACGTACCGGTCCGCCATCGCCCTCAGACCCATCGCCCCCGTCCCTCCTTCCCGCCGCGAGTCAACCACGCCGGCCCGCCGGCTCTCCTACGTTGGGGCCCGAGCGCCACCGAGGGAGGGGCCGATGAGCGGGAGCATGCTGGCACTGGTCGGCGGGAGCGGGCCGAGATGGGAGCTGCGCGAGGTGGCCGTCCCGGCGCCGGGCCCGGGCCAGGTGCTCGTGCGCGTACGGGCCGCGGGCGTCAATCGGGCCGACCTCGGGATGCTGGCAGGCAACTACAACCCGGCCGGCATGGCGCGCGGAGGCGAGTTCACCGCCGGCCTGGAGCTGGCGGGCGAGGTCGAGGATGTCGGGACCGGCGTGGACGGCGTGGACGCGGGCGATCGGGTGATGGCGGCGACGCTCGGCTCGTTCGCCGCGTTCGCGCCGGTCGATCACCGCCACCTCATGCCGGTGCCCTCGTCGCTCGCGTGGACCGACGCCGCGGCACTGCCCGTGGGCCTGTCGACCGAGCACGACGCGCTCCTGCAGGCCGGGTTCCAGCTCGGCGACCGCGTGCTGATCGTGGGCGCGACCTCGGGCGTGGGGATGCTGGGCGTGCAGCTGGCCAAGGCCCTCGGGGCCGCGCTCGTCATCGCCACCACCACCTCGCCCGGCAAGGTCGGTGCGCTCCGGGACGTGGGCGCCGACCTGGTGGTCGACACGACGGCCGGGAGCGTGACCGAAGCGGTCCTGGCCGCCACGGGCGGCGCCGGGGCCGACGTGGTGCTCGACCATGTCGGCGGTCCGGGCTTCGGCGACCTGCTCCCCGCCACCCGCGTGCGGGGCACGATCGTCAACGTCGGCCGGCTGGGCGGCCCGCGGGCGACCGTCGACCTCGACCAGCTCGCCTTCCGGCGGCTGCGCTTGCAGGGCACCACGTTCAGCATTCGCAGCGCCGAGGAGCGGGCCGACGTCTACGCCGCGGTCACGCGCGACGCGCTGCCCACCGTGGTCGACGGGCGCGTCCGGCCCGTCGTCGACACGGTCGTCCCCTTCGCCGACGCCCAGCAGGCGGCGGAGCGGATGCGGTCCAACGAGGCCGTGGGCAAGATCGTGCTGGAGCTGCCCTCCGGTTGACGCGTCGAGGAGGGCGGAGCATCGCTCCGCCCTCCTCGCTCGAGTGGTGGACAGTTGCGACTAGCTGTCGTCGCTGAAGGTGCCGCCGAAGATGTCGGAGTTGCCGAACGTCGACGGGCACTGGTTGTTGGGCCCCGGCCGCAGCGCGGTCGAGTGGGAGGCGGGCAGCTCGGCCGCCTGCTCCTGATCCTCCTTCTCGTCGCCGACGACCGGCTCGGTGGCGCCGGCCAGCACGTCCTCGACGAAGGCCTGCCGGTAGGCGTTCATCGCCGGGCACACCGCACCGTTGCGCATGTCGTTCCACACGCCGGTGCCGAAGTCGTTGGTGGCGAAGGCGTAGTTGTAGTCGCCCAGGAACTCGGAGGTGAGCCCGTTGGCGCTCGACGCGCGCCCGTCACCCACGGCGCCCCGGTGCACGGTCGTGAACGCCCCGATGGCGCCGGTGGCCGCGTTCACCTCCGCGTGGCGCACCACACCTTGGACCCGCCGCGGCGACGTCGTGTCGTTGCGCCACGGGTCGAGCCAGGCGTTGTAGACGAGCCAGGCATCGGTGCCGTCGGGCGCGATGGCGATGGCCGGGAAGTTGGCCCGGTCGGTGCCGTCGTTGACGTTCACCGGCGCCGAATAGGTCTCGCCACCGTCGGTGGAGGTGACGACGAAGGCCCGCTCGTTGTTGGTGCCGGCCCGGTCGTCCGACCAGGTGATGACGATCTGGTCGCTGGCCCCGCTGCCCGAGGGCGACCCGTTCGCGATGTCGATGCTCGGGAAGGTGTTGGTGCGGGCTCCGGCGATGCCGTCGATGGTGAACCGGCCCTGTGCCGGATCGAACTGGCCGATGCCGGCGAGCGGCTGCACGATGGCCCTCGCCTTCTCGAAGTTGTTGCCGCCATCGAACGAGCGAGCTTGGAAGAACACGCCCTGCCGGGTGTTGATGTCGGTGCCGATCCACACGACGTAGACGACGCCCGCGCTGTCGGTGCGGATGGCGCAGCCCTGGCGGCCGCCGGTCTGGTTGTTGTTGGTGGCCGGCGAGAGCTGACGGTTGCGCCAGGTGTCCCCGCCGTCGTTCGAGGTGGCGAACAACACCGGCTCGGCGCCGCCGTTGGCCCGGAAGCCG